>DATMYB010000593.1:0-10315 GCA_035561215.1 Syntrophomonas sp.
TATAAGAGACAGATTGATGGCTGGCATCCTGCAGTTTAAAGCGGTCTTTCAAGCCATCCGTTATGTAAATTTTTTTGTCGGTAGTAATAAAAACGGCTTCGACTCCGCCATACTGGCGCAGAAGTTCCCGGCCCCGTTCCAATCCCAGAATAAAAACGGCCGTGTCCAGCGCATCTGCGTCGAAAGAAGAATCCGTGACCAGGGTAACACTCATCAAGCCTGACTGAGCCGGGTATCCTGTTTTCGGATCCAGGATATGAAAATAGCGTTGGCCGTCCTTTATGAAATAGCGTTGATCATCCCCGGCCGTTGTAACCGCCTGGTTCTGTACGGCAATATAGCCCAGGATTTGTTCCTCCTGGGTCTGGCCGCTGTCGGGGCGGGGGTTGCGAATGCCAACCGTCCAGGGGCTTCCATCAGGCTTGCTGCCCAAGGCGGCAACATTGCCACCGATATTGATGAAAGCCGACTTAATCCCAAATTGCTTATAGATTTGAATCGCGACGTCGCCGGCATAGCCCTTGGCAATGCCGCCCAGATCAACCATCTGTCCGGCTCTTTTTAAACCGGCAGCAGTTGACCCGATATCAAGATCCTGATAATTAACCAGGGAGAGCAACTGCTGCAATACGTCTGCCGCTGGAATATGTTCATCCTTGGTGCCGATGCCCCAAGTTTTTACCAGGGGACCGATGGTGATGTCAAAGGCGCCGTTGCTCAAAACCGCGATTTCCTGAGCTTTTTTCATGATCGCAATGGTTTCGGAATGCAGTTGAACCTGCTGTTGACCGGCATTTTTATTTAATTGGTAGACGTCCCCTTCCGGAGCGTTGAAGGTTAACATTTCCTCCATGGATTTTATTTTTTCCTCCACCGCCGCGATGGCTTCTTCTCCCTGGTCGCCGTAAACTTTTTGCGAAATGACCGTTCCCATGGCAAAACTATTCGCTGCATGGGGTTTGTTCCGGTTTGAACTGCAGCCAGCGATTGATATTCCGACTGTCAGTAAAATAATTGCTGCGATGGCCAAATTTTTTTTAGATTGCCTTGTCATGCTCAATTCTGCCTCCTGCCTCCGTCCATGACTTTTGCTCGTTTTCATACGGAAAATTTTAAAAGCCCGAGCGGATAGGTTTCATAACCGGAACTTGTCCGCCTGGGCTTTTTAGGCCTATACGGTCTAGGCCGCCTGTGCCACCTGAACCTGATCACGACAACGTGCAAAACCTAGTACGCTGTTAAGCCTAAAACTTCAATTCCCGTCGGCCAAATTTCCGTAGGGCTGCGTTGTCGTCAATCGCAATAC
This sequence comes from Syntrophomonas sp., assembly GCA_035561215.1. Classification (GTDB taxonomy): domain Bacteria; phylum Bacillota; class Syntrophomonadia; order Syntrophomonadales; family Syntrophomonadaceae; genus Syntrophomonas_B. The sequence continues at coordinate 1,307 of DATMYB010000593.1, forward strand.
GTCCAGTATTGCGATTGACGACCCCTTGCCCTGCAGAAATTTCCCTCGACAAATAATATGCGGACTTAAGGTTGACAGAGTACTAGACACAATTTTGCGTTTATATTGTTATCTTGTCCATGGGTTGATATTAGCAAAGCTTGGCGTAAGTGTCAACTAACTCAAACCGGGGGATTGTCAGCGACAACGCCATTTTCAGCCAAATCTAACGCCGCGATATACCATAATTCTCCTTGACGGGAAGCTAAATCATATGGTAGTATTCGCCTGAGTTAGTCTTTTCTAACTACAATACATCGCGACAGCTAGATTATTTTAGAATGGAGCGAAGCAAGGAGGTATTGAGGTATTAATGGGAAAAACAGGCAAAAGTAGTTTCAGGTTTTTATCCCTACTACTGGCGATGATGCTGTTGCTGACGTCCGTGGGCGGCGCGCTGGCAGCGGAACAGCAGTGGGCAGACGGCAGTTACGACGGCTCCGCCCAGGGACGTAACGGCCCGGTGGAAATGCGCGTCACGATAGCAGACGGGCAAATTACGGCGATCGAGACGGTCAGCCAAAGCGAGACAGCCAGTTACTGGCAAGCTGCTTTGGGCGTGATTGATCGGATCCTGTCGGCCCAGTCAACCGACGTCGTCGACACAATCACCGGCGCGACCAGCAGCAGAGCGATCAGGAATGCGGTCAGCGCAGCGCTGGAACAGGCGGCTGCAGCGGCGGCTATCGGGTTTTCCGGCGGATCGGGTACATCGTCGGATCCTTATGTGATTTCCAGCGTGTACCAGATTCACTGGTTCCAGGGTCAGGTGAACGACGGCAACAGTTATGCCGGCCAGTACATAGAATTGGGGCGGGACATTACGCTTTCCGAACCGTGGACGCCAATTGGAACTGACGACAGTCCATTTGCCGGCAGCTTTGACGGTCAGGGCCACACCATCTCCGGCCTTTCCATCGGCAGCGAGGAAGACCGGTCTGCCCAGGCCTATGCCGGACTGTTTGGCTATGCGCTTAATACGGCGTCTCTGCACAACGTCCGGTTGGAAAATGCTTCCGTCTATACGGAGGTCTATGGCTCCACCGGCTATGGCGGCGCTCTGCTGGCTTATGCCAAGGTGGACTCTGCCAGCGGCAAAGGTACCGTTATCGACAATTGTTTCGCCTCCGGCGTGGTGGACGTAAAGACTATCAATAATAAAGCAGCCATGGTAGGCGGCCTCGTCGGTTTTACAAACCAATACGGAATTTTGACCAACTGCGGCGCAAATGTGGACGTGTCGGTAAGCACGGGTTCAGGCGTCCTCAACGCCGGAGGGCTCCTGGGCTATCCAAGCATCAATACGCTGACCATGAATTGTTACTCCCTGGGTGATGTGGAGGTGTCCACCAGCAATGCCAACGCCAACGCCGGCAGCCTGGCGGGTACCATCGGCGGCGTGTTCTATAACTGCTATGCCGCCGGCGACGTCACGCAGGGGGGCTCCAACATACGGGTCGGGGGGCTGGCAGGCAATATCGCAGCCGCCGGCATTGTGATGAACAGTTATTACGACGACGCACTGTTTGATTGCGCAGTTAAGAACATAAGCGGACATGTCGACGACAGCGTCCTGGGCAAGAGCGCTGCTGAACTGGCCTCGGCCGAATTCGCCTCCACCCTTGGAAATAATTTATCTCCCGCGGCACAGAGAGCGGCCAAGGACAAGGTCGAAACGTTCAACCCAGCGTTGTCGACCACCATGTCCCAACTTTTGGATCTGGTCGACGGCGCTTTCTACGATTGGGAACTAACCGGAGGCAAGGTGGAACTCACCGATTCTCTCTGGGTACCCTCAGAGCCGGATAGTTCTATCTTTGACGGCGGCGACGGCACGGAAAGCAACCCCTATCAAATTGCCGATGAAACACAGCTTCGTGCCTTCGCCGTTTCTCTGAATGACAAAATCAGCTATGCCGGCAAGTATGTCGAACTCACGGACCACATTGCGCTGACCGACGACTGGACGCCGGTAGGCGAGGGCGAATACGCTTTTTCCGGCACCTTTGACGGCAACGGGAAAACCATCTCCGGTCTCGCTATCGGTACGGCGGACACCCCTGTACAGGATACGGGCCAAGGAGTCTACTACGGATTGTTCGGCGTACTGGAAGGGGCGACAGTGCGAGATCTAAGCGTTGCGGCCGACATCTACGTGACGGGCACTTACTCCTGCTATATCGGAGGCCTGGCAGGATATTGCGCCGATTCGCTGATCGACGGCGTGTCCGTCTCCGGCACTATATGGGGCAAAACGACCCATGCTCAGGCCAACAATTTTGTGGGCGGCGCCCTCGGTATGCAGTATAAGGGGCAGTTGATCAACAGCGTGAGCAGCGCGGATGTCCGCGCGGAGGCTGTCGGCGGCCTTGCCGAGGCGGGCGGCCTGATTGGTCTGAACAATCGTGCCCTGACCGCAAACTGCTTTGCTTCCGGCGACATCTCCGGTACGGCCAAGCGTGGCACGGAAAACGGCGTGGAATATGAAGGTATGGCTGCCTCGGGCGGAATCGCCGGCGTTCACGCTGGCAATATGGTCAACTGCTACGCCACCGGCGATACTTCCTCGGATAACTTTTCCTATTATGTGGGCGCTCTGGCAGGCTGGGTTACCGGTATCGGCAATCTGTATGACAGCTATTTCAACACCGAGTCTTCCCAGACCATTGAGAATCAGACGGTAAACCCGGTCGTAGCCGCAGGCTGGCTGGTGGGTCCCGGAGTCAACGACGAGGGCGAGCCTTATGCGGGCAGCATTTCGTATCAGGTTGTGGGGCTGACGGCGGCTGAAATGGCCGGCACGGATTTCGCGGCCAGACTCAACAGCAATTTTTCAGCTTTTCCCATCGACCTGGCAACTGATTATCCGGACGTTACCCTCAGGCAGTGGACGCTCACGGAGGCCGTCGTCCTGCCCACGGGCGAAGCAGCCAGCGTTACTTATGTAAAACCCGACATCGAGCTTCCGGTTGCTCAGTCCAATTATGTGGACGGCGTATATTACGGACGTTCGGAAGACAAGACGCTCATCATAAATCTGACCATCCAGGAGGGTCTGATCTCTGCCATAGATGCCGGCGGCGATTATTCCTCCGCCGTTGCCGCCATTATCGACGCACAAGGGACGGATACGTTGGACACTGGCACCGAGGCCATGCAACGACTGAAATCCGCGGTGGATGCCGCTCTGAAAAAGGCAAAAATCGGTGATACCACCGGCTATGGCCAGGTCAATCCCGCCATTTTCGCCGGCGGCTCCGGCACACAGGCCTCCCCGTACCGCATCGCAACCGAGGCGCAACTGCGGGCCTTTGCGGCTGCGATCAATACGGACGAGGATTTTGCGGGAAAATTTATTGAGCTAAGGGCAAACATTACCCTTACCCAGGCGTGGATTCCCGCCGGCAGCAACACGCCCCATCCTTTCTCCGGCAACTTCAACGGGAATGGATACACCATCTCCAACCTCATTATCGGCTCCTCCCAGAAGCCGGCCGGCTATCAGTATGCCGGACTGTTTGCCTACATTGAAAACGGCACGGTCACTGATCTGACCTTGAAGAATGTCGATATCACCACCGAAAACAGCGGCAGCAGCCGTATCTATGCCGGCGCTCTGACAGGCTTTGTGGATCAGTCCATTTATACTGACGGCACCGCCACGGGCTCCTCCGGCTATATCGACAATGTGACTGTGACCGGTAAGCTATCTGTCTCCAGCAACTCCGGCGCGGCCTACGCAGCGGGACTGGCGGCCTCCGTCATCCGCGGCGCCATCACCAATTGCACCGTCGATATGAACATCACGTGTTCCTCTAAGGCGGCTTGGGCTTATGCCGGCGGCATCACCGGCGTTTTTGCCCGGGCAGGTATCATCAACAACCGTATTTCCGGCGCCATCGTCTCTTCTGCGCCCCTCAATAAGACCGCCATTGGCGGCGTGGGCGGTTTTCATTCCGGCGTGTCCTTTAACAACTTCGCCGATATCGAGCTGGTATCCGTCGGCAGCACCGGTGATGTGGGGGCGCTGGCCGGACGCAACACCGGCATCGCCCTGATGCTTCCCGGATATTTTAATAATGAGCGTTTGCAAAAGGCCGGGAATACCGAATATCCCGGTGTGGGCGTAGGTACCGTTATCGTAGGTGAACGTGACGGCATGGGGGCCGTGCAGGGCCTGACCGGAAAAACCGAGGCGGAAATCAGCGCCGGCGACGTGACCGCGCTGCTCAATACCGGCATCGCGGATACGGCCACCCTGGCCCAGGCCACAGACTTGATGACGAATAGCTGGAAGGTTTCCCTGCCCTCCGAGGTTAAGCTGTTAAGTTGGGAACAGTCGAAGGGCACCGCCGTCCTGAAAACGACAACCAACTCCGGCGGCTCCTCGACCGGTGGCGGCGGCGGCTCTTCCGCTTCGTCGCCAACTGCGTCTTCAACCACCACCTCCGGGTCCAGGGCCATCACGACGCTGACGCCTAACTTGGGCGCCGACGGCAAGGCTGCCGCCGACGTATCGGCCGCTCAGATGAGCGACGCGCTTGCGCAGGCCCAGTCGGCTGCCGCGCAAACCGGCGACAAGCCCCATGTGGAAATCAAGATCGCCGGAAGCGCCGGGGCCAACGTCGTCCAGACAACCATTCCCGGTGCTTCCGTACAGAGCCTGGTTTTCGGCGGCGTTACTGGGTTGACCGTCTCCAGCGACCTTTGCTCCGTCACCTTTGACGGGTCAGCTCTGGGCACGATTGCCGGCGCGTCTTCCGGCGACATGGTCTTCACCGCCGCCAGAACGGATACCTCTTCCCTCTCCGACACAGCGAAACAGGCCGTGGGCAATCGCCCGGTATATGAATTCAGCGTCACCAGCGGCGGGGAGACCGTATCCCAATTCGGCGGCAGCGTCACCGTCTCTCTGCCATACACTCCGGCGGCGGGCGAGGATACCAACGCCATCGTTATTTACTATATCAATGCCCAGGGCGGCCTTGAGACGGTAACTAACGGCCGCTACGACGCTGCCACCGGGACCGTGGTATTCAGCGCAAGCCATTTCTCCAACTATGCGGTAGGTTACAACAAGGTCTCCTTCAATGATGTTTCCGATGCCGCCTGGTATGCTGACGCGGTAACCTTCCTGGCTGCCCGGAATATCACCTCCGGCACGACGGCAACCGCATTCAGCCCCGACACCACACTCACCCGCGGCCAGTTTATTGCGCTGCTGCTGCGGGCGTACGGCATCGCGCCGGACGAAACCGCAGCGGACAATTTCGCTGACAGCGGCGACACGTACTACACGGGCTACCTTGCCGCGGCCAAGCGGTTGGGCATTTCCAGCGGCGTGGGCGGCAATTTGTTTGCACCCGATAGGGCCATCACCCGTCAGGAAATGTTTACCATGCTGTACAACGCCCTGAAGGTCCTCGACCAGCTTCCGGAGAACGGCGATTCGGAGCAGCAACTCTCCGACTTTACAGACAGCGCCGACGTTGCGTCCTATGCACGGGAAGCGATGGATTATCTGGTAAACACCGGCGTGATCAGCGGCAGCAACGGCCTGCTCGATCCTGCCGGCGCCAGTACTCGCGCTCAAATGGCTCAAGTGCTGTTTAATTTATTGAAGGGATAACCATATCTTTTTCATACCATTACTCCAAAAATCCCTGTATCAGCAGGGGTGTCATAAGGATATTTTTAAAAGTTAGGAAAAGCGGTATGGCATTTGAGGTGCTATACCGCTTTTTCTTTCCATAAAATGACCTTTGAATGGTCGAATACTCCGATGTGGTTACAGATGGTACTGTCACATAGGACTTCTTGCAAGGCCGCCGGTCTTAGAATGTATTTACACAAATACTCGCGTATGGCTAGTAGTTTGTTAGATCTAAAAATTTATTTTATCCGCCGCGAAAAATTTTTGCAGGGCAAAGGGTCGTCAATCGCAATACTGGATGTATTGCGATCGACGACAACACAGCCCTGCAGAAATTTAGCCGGCGGGAATTGAAGTTTTAGGCTTAATAGAGCACTAGGTTCTAAGGAAAAATCTTGTGAGCGGCTCCAGCTCTTTTTCGTGCCATTATTCCCAAAATCCTTTATTCTCAAGAATTGTCACCTAGGAATGGCCATCGAACTGAGGAGTACCCGATACAGAGCAACGAAAAAAGACAAAGGTCACGGATTCAAAATTAATCCATGACCTTCGTTTTTATTTTTTGATATACCTAGTCTGGGTCACTTAACTGTTTTGACAATGGTACAATGGCCGCCATTATACAAGTCTTCCGGCAATATAACCTTCATGTACCGCATCCTGGATTTGACGCGCACCTCTGCAATCACCGGCAGTATAAACATCCAGGTCGGTTTCTTCTTCAATTTGATCAGCTAACTCTTTTTGCGGAACAAAGCCTGCTGAAATAACGATACTATCAGCCTCTAATTCACTTCTATTGCCGAATCTGTCAACCAGAACAGCAGTATGGTCTTTGACACTTTCCAGACGTTTACCGGTAATAACTTTGATACCGGCTTTACCAAGCTTTTGTAAGTAGCCGATAGCGCTCATACCGGCATTCTCCAGGAATGTATCTTGCATTTCAACGATCGTTACGTCTTTCCCTTGTTCAGCTAAGACATCTGCAGTTTCAGCACCGGTGATGCCGCCGCCGATAATGACTACCTTATGACCGGTCGGAGCATTTTTACCTAATACATCCATGGCATAAGTCACGATTTTACTGTCAATTCCCGGAACATCTAAGGTCCTGGTCTTGCCTCCTACCGCAACGATAGCGGCATCATAGTTGCCATTTTTGATGGTATCGATCGTTGCTTCTTCCTGAACTACTTTTATATTCATTTTTTCCAGTTGAGTCTTATAATATTGAATTAATAATTTAATATCCGACTTGTAATCAGGCACTGAAGCTTCAATCATAGCTCCGCCTAATTCACGTTTTTCATAGACCGTGACATTATGACCGCGCTGGGTCGCTGTAATAGCAGCTTCTATGCCGGCAGGTCCGCCGCCGATAACAGCGACATTTTTAGGTGTTTCTGCCGGAATGATAGCCGGAGCTTCATACTTGTATAATGTAGGATTGACTGCACAGTGAGGGACTCTTCCGGGAAGCAGCCCTCTGTCATGGCACCCGATCAAACAATTGATACATGGTTTAATATCTTCCGGTCTTCCTTCTTTCGCCTTTTTAGCCCAGAAAGGATCAGCCAAAACAGGTTTGCCTAAACCAATATAATCGATTTTCCCTTCTGCCAGAGCTTCCTCAGCAAATTCAGGAGTTTTGAAGCCTCCGGCACACATGACAGGAATATTAACAGCCTGTTTGATCTTGGCGGCGTCGTCAAGATTGATACCCCAGGGCAGGAAGATCGACGCGCAACGAATTCCTTCCGCATGGCTGCCGCCGGTGATGTTGATTACGTCTGCTCCGGCAGCTTCACACATTTTAGCTACTTCTATCGTTTCTTCTACTCTAATCCCGCCCGGTTCATTATCATTACAGCTCAATCTTACTGATACAGGATAATCAGGGGATGTTTTCTTTTTCATATCTTTGATAATTTCAACCACAAATCTCGCCCGGTTGTATAATGATCCGCCATACATATCAGTACGCCTGTTGTTTACTGGCGACAGGAAATTAGACGCTAACGTTCCGCAAGCCGCGTGAATATCTACGATATCAAATCCGGCAATATAACATCGTCTGGCCGCGTCACCAAAGGCGCTTACCATTTCATGGATTTCTTCAATGGATAATGGTCTGGGAATAGCGGCGCCATGTTGATACCAGGGTTCCCATTGGATGGCTGAAGGCGCTACCAGATCATCTCCGCCTACGAAACCGGCGTCTCGGCCCGGATGAGCAATTTGGCAGCCTGCAATGGCTCCATGATATTTAATAGCTTCTGCAAGCAGGCTTAAATTGGCAATCATTGCATCTGATGCGATCACCAGACCACAATGATGTATTTTGACAGGGGCGCAAGCATCCATATATACGATTCCTGCTCCCCCTTCCGCTGCTTCCGCATAGGCAGTAATTTGGCGATCAGTTGCTGATCCATCAGGATTTCCCAAATCAGTCCCCATAGGCATTCTAACAATTCTGTTTTTGATTTCAAGGTTCCTGATATAGCCTTTTTCAAATAGTTTTGGGTATTTGCTGTGCTTCATTTAAATTTTCCTCCTTTTTAATTTAGGAATAGCTTGTACAAAAAGTACATAACTAGCATCCCCCAGGTGGCACACCAAACAGCTTGGGCAGCTTCATTCCGCCGACCGAGCATAACTCAGCAGCCGCTTCGTTCTGGGAATTTGCAGCGAGGGGCGGAACCCTGGTGGAAAAAGGGTTCTGCCCTCGCCTCGACACCTCCCACATACGGCGCAAACATGACCGAACATCTTGTTGCTCCCAAGACTAAGCTTGCACGTCCGGCGCCTTTTGACCGCTCCCTGCGCTGAGCGCTGCAGGGTCAAAGCCGCTAACGGCCTTAGCCAGCCGCTGCACGGGAAGCAGAAACACCAACACCAATATGATAGCCAGGAGGATGAGCTGCGGGATCAATGAGATGAAAAAGCCCAAAACGCCGGCTATGCCCTGTGTCAGGTAATTATTGATGAAGGAAACGACGAAGAAGATACTGATAGCATAGCAAAGCCCCAACACGATGCTGACGATGAAATGAGCAGCCAACCGATTTTTCACGCGCAAAGCCGCAACTAACTTGCCGCCCCAAGCGAAGGCAGGTATGATATCACCCATGGTATACCCGACCACAAAACTTAATACGAAAGCCTGCAGCAGAGCCGGCGGGGTTAAGATCGGCGCTCCCGGGTGCTGGGACTGCACGAACATCAAAACATAAAGACTTATACCCAGGCAGAGTACGACATTCATGCCAATATTAACACAGCGCCCGAATCCTTGTGGTCCTCTCATATAG
>DATMYB010000594.1:0-6075 GCA_035561215.1 Syntrophomonas sp.
CCCCCATGCTGAGTAAATGTTTATACATTCAACTAACGAATTATAAAATTTTTGCGGTGGAATCAACGGTATGCTGGCTGTGTTCTTTGGGGTAATGCTTTGAGGCGGTGAACAGGATGACGATACGCACAACCGTATTGCAGGCTTTAAAGGAAAGAAAAGGTGAATGGATTTCCGGAGAAGCATTAAGCGGAAAACTCGATGTCTCCCGCACCATGGTGTGGAAACATGTCAAACAATTACAGGGGTCAGGTTACGAGATAGAGTCCTCCTCCCGGAAAGGCTATCGGCTGGTGGCCTGTCCTGATGTTTTGTCGCCGGATGAAGTAAAAGACGGGCTGACCACTGATTTATTAGGCCGAGGAGAGTACTTTTATTATTCCAGTATCGATTCCACCAACAATCAGGCCCGGACGCTGGCGGCGGAAGGATATGCGGAGGGCACGGTGGTGGTGGCCGATACGCAAACCGAAGGCCGGGGCAGGAGAGGCCGCAATTGGTATTCACCTGCCGGGCAGGGAATTTATATATCATTGATCCTGCGCCCACAGATGCCCTTAAAGGAAATCCCCCGCATTTCTCTGATGATAGCCGTAGCTGTTGCGGAGACCCTGGAAAAGGAGCTGGCACTGCCGGCCCGTATCAAATGGCCCAACGACATTTTGATAAACGGCAGGAAAGTCGCCGGCATATTGTCGGAAGCAGTCACCGATTTGGACGGCATCGAATTTGTAGTGGCGGGAATCGGGCTAAATATCAACAATCCGATGCGGGATTTTCCCAATGATTTTCGTACCGATCCTACCTCGGTCCTGGCCGAAACAAAACAGCCGGCGTCACGGGTACAAATACTCCAAAGTCTGCTGGCGAGTCTGGAAAAATATTATTTTATCCTGCAGCAAGGTAATTTCACTGACATTCTGCAGAGAGGCAGGCAGTTGTCGATGGTGATCGGACAAAGGGTAAGCCTGGAAGACGGCGGCAGGCTCGTGAGCGGCCGGGCGGTCGATATTGATGAAAACGGTTTCCTGGTGGTTTGTGATGCGACCGGTGAAAATCATACGATATTTTCGGGAGAGATCGAGGTTAGGGAATGACCATTCCAATATTGTTAACCTTGAAATAAAATAATGTTGACAATACTTGCGGCCTGGCCTGATAATTAGGTGGGCCGTATTTTAATGCTTGGAGGTAAATTTTATGAACAGATTGGACAGTTCCTTAAAACGTATGGTTTATGCCGCAATGTTCGGAGCCTTGACCGCCCTGGGAGCATTTATCGTCATACCGTTGCAGCCGGTTCCCATCAGTCTGCAAACCCTTTTCTGCGGTTTGGCCGGCGTGCTGCTGGGGGGTTATACCGGCGCCCTCAGTCAGATCGTTTATGTACTATTGGGGATAATAGGGTTGCCGGTATTTGCCGGAGGAAAAGCCGGGCTGGGTACGCTTTTCGGACCCACCGGCGGGTACCTGTTAGGGTTTATAGCAGCGGCCTTTGTGATCGGCAAAATCATCGAGTCCAAGCCCCAGGCCAGTGCGGTTCGAATAGTGGCGGCGCTGTTGGCCGGCAATCTGGTCATCTATCTCTGCGGTACGCTGCAGTTGTCCGTCGTAGCTGATTTATCTTTGATGAAGAGCCTGATGGCGGGAGTGATTCCATTTCTGCCGGGGGATGTGCTGAAACTGGCTGCTGCCGCTTGGATAGGCTACAAGCTACAGCCGTTATTTAGAGCATAGGAGATCGATGCATGAAAGAGCTTGTCCGGATCAGTGATTTGACTTTTCAATATGCGGATGGGGAAACGGTTTTGAGCCAAATTAATCTGACCATCAATGAAGGGGAATATTGGGCTTTGGTCGGGCCCAACGGCTGCGGCAAAACTACCCTTATCCGGCATTTAAACGCTTTGCTGCTGCCAACTTCCGGAGATGTGGTTATAAACGGACTGAATACCCGCAGTATAAAAAACGTCAGGGAGATTCGCCGTCTGGTGGGTATGATCTTTCAAAATCCGGATAACCAGATTGTCGGTATGAGTGTGGAGGAAGACGTTGCCTTTGGCCCCGGCAATTTAGGACTGCCGGTAGAGGAATTGCGCCGCCGGGTGGAGCAGGCGCTGACCATGACGGGTTTGCGGGGTTTGGAGAAAAGGTCCCCTCATACGCTGTCAGGGGGCCAAAAACAATTGTTGGCTATGTCCGGGCTGCTGGCGGTGGAACCAAAACTGATAGCCCTGGACGAGCCTACCGCTTCCCTGGATGCGGAAGGAAAACGCAAAGTTTTAAGTTTAATAAAAGCTTTGCATGACCAGGGCATGGCCATCATCAACGTTACCCACAATCTGGAGGAGGTTGCCCGGGCTGACCGGGTGGTAGTTATGGACCGGGGAAAAATAGTTGCTGACGGCAGCGCCGGTGAAATACTGGAACGGGTAGAATGGCTGAAGGATTTAGGTATGGATCCGCCTAAGGTTACGGAACTGCTATGGTATCTGCGCCAGGAAGGCGCAGATCTGGGAAGCGGTATTTTTACGGTAGGGGCTGCCGTCCGTGCAATAAGCGCCTTACTTCATCGTTTGAGGGATGGCGTCAATGTATGATCTGGGCCGGTATATTCCGCGGCATTCATTGGTTCATCGGACGAATCCCCAGGTAAAATTAATAGCCGTAGTCGCCTTGAGTATAATGATCTTGCAGGTGCATGAATTCGGATGGCTTTTGCTAGGCATCAGCTCAGTCGTGTTGGGGTTGATATTTCTGGCCCGACTGCCGCTGAGGGATGTATTACATAGTTTTAAACCAGCCGTCCCGTTCTTTCTCTTGCTGTTTTTGCTTTATGTGTTTTTTACCCCCGGAAAGGCACTGCCTTTGTTTCAGGTGGGTCCGCTGCAGATCAGTCATGAAGGATTGATCCTGGGTGTGGTTCAGATTTGGAAGTTTCTGCTGCTGCTGGCCGCGGCCGCGTTGTTGACCATGACCACCACCCAGTCCGAGCTGACCGGCGGTCTGGAACGCTTGCTGCGTCCCCTGAAAATATTTGGGGTATCTTCCCATGATCTGGCCACGTTGCTGGGATTGGCGCTGAGGTTTATACCCACGCTGCAGGACGAAATGAGAAATGTCAAAGAAGCACAATTAGCCCGGGGTGCTGATTTCAACACCCGCCGGTTGGGGGGGAAAGTAAAAGCCCTGGTTTATTTGAGCATGCCCTTGCTGCTGAACGTCATACGCCGCAGCGACGAACTGGTGGACGCCATGGAGGCCAGAGGCTACCATCCTGGTCCCAGAACATATCTGTATGAGAAGGAGTTAAAAGGGGGCGATTACGCAGTTATCGCTTTAACTGTTGTTTTAACGGTGGCAGTAGTCTGTGTCACCTAAAACTTTGCTTCCCGCCGGCTAAATCCTTGCTGTGCGAGGCTCAGGACTTCGTTGTCGTCACTCGCAATACGTCCAGTATTGCGAGTGACGACCCCTTGCCCTGCAAAAATTTATCTCGGTGGATAAAATAAACTTTTAGGAGTAACAGACTACTGCAGTCTGCGTCACCTAATAAAAAACAGCTCCGGAGCCGGATGTTATCCGATTCCAGGAGCCGTTAAAAGCTCTGTTTAGCCGCAGGAGGAACAGGAACCGCAAGCGCCGCCGTCGCTGACAGGAGCACGTTCCGGCACTAATTGCAGGTAGGTCTGGGAGCCTTGCTGGAACGTTTCCAGAGAAAACGATCCGTAAGTATCGACTAAATCATTTTGTACAATAAAATTAAGACCTTCATGTTCTTCCACTTTGTCATTTGTGCCTGGTTCATCCAGAACCAGATTAAACGATACGCCGCTTCAGCCAGCGCTGGCAATGATCCTCAGATTTGTGGAGTCGAATTTTTGTGCCTTCAGAACCTCTTTTAAATTTTCAACCGCAGCGGAGGTTACTTTAACAACTTCCATCCTTATCACCTCGAATATTTATTTTTGACACTGATTAGGTTGAATGACTTCGATTGCGATGATCTTAAAACTATTATGCAACCAAACAGCTTAAAAAATTCATTCATACCCTCCAGGGGTATAATAGCATGAAATATTTACAAATACAAGGGGGATTTTTACGCCGACAAGAAGCTATTAATTGAAGGAAAAGTATAAGCAAAGCACATTCGAATTCAAAGCAGACTAGTAGTCGGTAACATCTAAAAGTATATTTTATCCGGCGAGAAAAATTTTTGCAGGGGAAGGCGGAGGAGTGAGTAATACTGGACGTATTGCGATCGACGACAACGCACCCCTGCGGAAATTTGGCCGGCGAGAATTATAGTTTTAGGTGTTACAGACTACTAGTGTACTGTACCATTCACTTTTGGATAAAGGACGCAGGATGTTTTCAGCCTGCAAGGCGGAGGAACGAAGCATAGCCGTAGCTATGGTGAGCGACGATAACGCAGCTGATGGAAGTTCAGACAAGTCATTTGCCGAAATGTGAGTGGTGCACTACACTAGGGTTTCACCGTTGGGAATCTGCCTTTTAGACGTTGCAGACTACCGAGCCGTCAGCCCGTTTTAAATTTCCCTGCACAATAATTGCTTGCATTGATCAGCTATTTATGCTATCAATTTCTTTAGAACTTATTTCCAATTTCGCCCTGAATTCGAGGTGAGCCCAATGGAAACCAATGAGCTGGCCAGTCTCTTTTGTTTGCATAGTTTGGAGCGGATAGGAAACCGCACTTTATGGAAAATAAAAAGTGACTTCGGAAGCTTTCGGAACTGTCTTGACGCTTCAGGACAGGATCTGCAGGCCTCTTTTTTGAGTGAGGATATTGTCGGCAGGATATTGGCTGCCCGGCAAAATACCGATCGCCGGCAGATACTGCGGGACTATCTGAACAGCGGCGGCCGCATCAGCAGCATTGAGGAGGAGGATTATCCCGCGTGGCTGCGGAAAATCCATGATCCGCCCTATTTACTGTATTACTGCGGCGATCTTGCCTGTTTAAATGAAATATGCATAGCGGTGGTGGGCTCTCGCCGTGCCAGCAGTTACGGTAAAACTCAATCCCGGCGTTTTGGCCGTGAATTAGCCGATCAAGGCATAACGGTAGTCAGCGGTATGGCCCGAGGCATCGACACCGAAGCCCATAAAGGGGCCCTCGAGGGGGGAGGGAAAACCGCGGCGGTGTTGGGAAGCGGTCTGGATGTGATCTATCCTCCCGAAAATCAAGGGCTGTATCAGCAAATCAGCGAGCAGGGAATAGTGTTAACCGAGTTCCCGCCTGGCACCCGCCCCGAGCCGGGTAATTTTCCCCGCCGGAACCGGATCATTTCCGGACTTTGCCGCGGGGTGCTGGTAGTGGAAGCGCAGCAGCGCAGTGGCGCCCTGATCACCGTCGATTTCGCCCTGGAACAGGGACGCGACGTATTTGCCGTGCCCGGTGCTATAAACAGCAAAAACAGTGAAGGCGCCAACAATTTGATCAAGCAAGGCGCTTGCCTGGTGTCGGAAATAAATGATATATTATCCGAATACGGACTGGTTCCGGCCGAGGGTTCAACCGGTCCTCAGCAGGAACAGCTATTCGAGTTAAGCGACGGGGAGCAGAAGGTGCTGAATCTATTTGAAACCGAGCCGGAACATTTTGATGAACTGGTTTATAAAAGCCGCATGACGGTAGGCGAACTCAGCGCCTGTTTGCTGCAGATGGAATTAAAAGGAATAATAAAAACCCTCCCCGGCAATTACTATGTTAAGATCAGTCGTCTGTAACATCTAAAAGTTTATTTTATCCGGCGAGAAAAATTCTCGCCATGAAGAGCGGCGAGGGAGGGGAAGGGGTCGTCGATCGCAATACTGGATGGATTGCGATTGACGACAACGCAGCCCTGAACCTCGCAAGCGAAGATTTAGCCGGCGGGAATTAAATTTAGGTGTTACAGACTACTAATAATCTGCCGTAATATAGGTTTGATTCCACTACAAAAAACCTGATTTAATCAGGTTGAATGTATATAGGAGTACTTGGCGCAGCATGGGGGAACACTGGGTGTTTTCCCGTGCGGAGTCTGGCCACGGTTTGTTTATACG
>DATMYB010000595.1:0-2007 GCA_035561215.1 Syntrophomonas sp.
TTCCTGGACTTGTCCGTTTTCATCAATTGCAGTCCCGAGAAAATTCTGTTTTATTATTATAATTCCTTTATCCGAATCAATCTCGAGACCTACAATCAAATGAAGGAATGGATTCAAGTCGAGGATTCGCCCAAATCCTGCCTGAATCAATGGCTGGAATTGCTGGAGACAGAAATCGGCGGTCGCGACGGCTTGATTAGCCTGCAGGAAAATGAATTTCTACACGAAATCGGTCCTTGCTATTATGGTCCTACCAACACCCGCATTTATTTTTACAAATTAAGCGCCATGCACAACGAGCCTCTAACTTCGGTTGATTTTGGCGTGCTCTTCAATCTGAACAAGACGCCGCCGATTGATAAAAAGCTGCAAAAATATCATAAGGCTCGTAAAAATATGAAAAAAACTACCCTCACCCGGGAAGATTTACTGATCGATCTGGATATGTGTCTGGAAGCGCTGAAGCAGATCGAGCGCATCAACCGGCATTGCGATTATTTAAATTTACTGTTGGATCGGCGCAATGAACTGGTGCTCCAGGAGGACATGCTGCCGGTGGAGCCTGAAGCCCTTATGAACAAACCGCAAAAACCGGAAGAACCTCAGCTTACCTTCAGCAGCCTGCTGGCTATTAACCATTCCAAAAAGCGTCATTTGGAATATTTAAAAGCCTGCAGCGAATATAACCGCAAAATGAAAATTTACCTGATCCGTTACCGGGAACATGAAAAAGCCTGCGAGCGTTATAAAGACGCTTTACAAACCTGGGAGGAGAATCATCTGCAACTGGTGGAGAAATGTATTGATCAAATCGAAGAGGCCACGGCCAAACTTAAAACCGTCCAGGGGTTAGTGGAAATGTACCGATTTATTTTGGAAAAAAGCTACATCCACCCGAACTATCATCAGATAGATACCCTCAGTACCTGTAAAAATTATCTTGAAACCGGACGCGCCAACGACTTGCAGGACTGCATGAATCTTTATGAAGAGGAGCGGTATTGGCAGGATATAAAGGCCAGCCAGGAAAGAATCGAAAACACCATCTATTTTCTTCAGGCGGAAATAGATACGCCGGCTGCCAGTCTGATCGCCAGCACCATGGATTCCCAGTAAATCGTTAAAACCGTCGCCCTTCTTCCCGGTGCTCTACAGGAAAGAAGGGCGGCGATTTTTGCAGAGGAGCCAACATTATTTTCATTTCCATGCCGTTTAACTGTAACCTCCGTAACCTCCGTTAGATTCATACTGGGTCTTTAAAAAGAACCGGTACAGAATCATGCCGGCCGCGAAACCTCCCACATGTGCCCAAAAAGCAATTTGTCCCTGATTGGCAGTTTCGAAAGAACCATAATACAATTGGGACAAAGCCCAAAATCCCAAATAAATCCAGGCAGGAATGTTAATTAAAAATATCGGCGGAATATAAGTAAAAACTTTAGCTCTCCTGAACATCAGGAAGTAAGCTCCCATAATGCCGGCTACTGCACCGGAAGCTCCCACTACCGGCACCGGCGAAGCAGGATTGTAAGCAAAATGAGCCAGGGCGGCAATAAAACCACACAATAAGTAAAACAACAGGAAACGACCGCGCCCCATTTTATCCTCCACATTATCTCCGAATAGCCACAATACCCACATATTGCCGATCACATGCATCCAACTGCCGTGCATGAACATCGAGCTGAAAAACGGAAGGTAACCGGACCAAGGACCATGATAATCGGTGAAATTGGCCGGCACCAGACCAAAAGTATATATCAGGGCGTTAAGCTGGTCTGGCCACAGGGCTGATTCATATAAAAAGATCAGCAGATTCAAAATGATCAACGCCACCGTAACCAGCGGAAAACTGTTGCTGGGGGTACTGTCTCTTAATGGTATCATTCGTCATTCTCCAATTCATCAATTTGGAATTGCATGGCCCAAGCTGGTAGTCTGTGTCGCCTAAAGATTCAGGTAAGATGACGGAAAGCAAGGTTCCAGGTGCAGCAGACTACTAACTGC
>DATMYB010000596.1:0-3816 GCA_035561215.1 Syntrophomonas sp.
GCATATATAATACAATAGCAATATATTTCAATGAAACGAGGTTGTATTTATGGCAAAGACAATTCAAGTCCGTGTGGACGATAAATTAAAAGATTCTGCCGATGTGCTGTTTGCATCGCTTGGGCTTGACACATCTACGGCAATTCGTATGTTTTTAGTAGCCTCTATGGAAGCGGGCGGCATTCCGTTTGCTATAACGCATAACGCAGACCGTGATTCGGCTATTCGTGAGGCTATCGTATCTCGTAAAGCGGGCGCGCATTTCTATACCAAAAATGAATTTTTGGCACATATGAGAGAAGCCATAGCGGAGGGTGCAAAAAATGCCGGCTCATAAATATTTGGTTCAGGTTGCCGATGCCGCATATAATCGTATGTATTCACACGTTGAATTTCTTGCACGGGTCAGTGTTTCGGCAGCAGAGAGGCTTTATTCGGAATTGGATGAAGCCCTTGCATTTCTTGAGGATAGCCCCAAGGGCTGTCCGGTTTACATATCCAAAATGCCGATTGACGCTGAGCTCAGATATAAATTGTTCGGTGAACGATATCGCATTGTCTTTGAAATAATTAGTAATGAAGTTTATGTTTATGACATTCAAGACTGCCGTCAAGGTACCGACAAGAGTCTCATTTAAAGTCCCTAGCGAGCTTAATCTCTTGTTTGCTTACCACGCGGTACGCCCCGCCTCCACCAAGTTAAAAGCTACATTTTCTTGTGAAAAGCGCACAAGAAAATGTAGTTTATTTTTATATCAGCAATTAAAACATCACTTCGACATGACGGTTCTATAAACTGTCATATCTTTTTGTTTAGCTTGGAACAATATACAGCAGTACAGCTTGAAAAAGAGGCACGCTCAAACCAAGAACTTAATAATGATGGAAGCACACAGCGGAAGGCCGCCCGGTACAATTCCAAGAATGTACTGAGCGGCCTTTTGGTTTGCTCGGAGTGCGGCGCGAATTATCGCCGGATTACACGTGCCTCCGGAGAAGTGATATGGCGTTGCGCCAACCGTGTGGAACGCAGAAGCTGCGCGTGGGGCCCATCAATTGCCGCAAAGGATATACTTCAGTTAATTTGCATGGAACTCGGTATGGATACTTTCGACCCGGAGCATGTCAGAGATTTGTTGGACCAAATCCAAATTGACCGTACTGGCTCTATCTCTTTCGAGAATAAACATACCCAGTTCTTTCCCACTCTTTATCAGTACTATTCAAACGCTCTCGAACAAAATATAATATGAATATATTCAGGTTTCGTTTGGACGGGAGATGAGCATGGTGACCGAGGAAGAGAAGCGCGCGGAAGCGATTTGGACATATTGCATATCAAGAGAAAAAATCCTAAAGCACTTGGTTTCAAAGGATCTTATGACGCAAGACCTTGCGGACACGCTCTCCGAGAGGATGCTTGAGCAGCTGAACGCAAGTTTTATCCCCGGATTCCGCCGCTCATCAATCGGTGAAGCCATGATTGCTAAACACATTCGGATTGTTTCTCCAGACGACACCTACATATCGCTGACTGAAATAGCCCGGCAGAAAAATACCGATGCGCCCAGCTATGTGATTCAAAGCTGGCTGCGCAACTACGGGACAATTGAATTCCTTCGTCTATGGGAAAAGGAGAGCAATCATAAAGCGGACGTCCTGAATGTCGCGTTGTTCTGCATGACTGCGAGACAATGGCGAGACAGCAATCCAGAACTTAAAGGCAATATTCGTGATTATGCAAATGTTTCGCAGCTTGTCTGCCTTTCTAACATGGAGAATCTGAATGCAGTGTTTATTGCAGACGGAATGCCTCAGTCGGAACGCCTTAAAAAATTGAACATCATTGCAATCAGTCAGATGAAACTGCTGACGGACGATCACAGGATAATAGCTCTAGATGAAAAGGGTCAGGCATGAGCAGTAAAAAATCAAGAGTAGAATATGCGCTGAACAGCGGTGATGTGAAAGATTTAACCGATGAGGAAATCAGATCAATCCTTCGTGCTGCTGATGAACTGATTGCCATTGGCGGCAGAGGCATGCTGGCCAAAATCCTCAAAGGCTCCAAAGATAAAAAGGTGCTGGAACATGGACTGCACCAATGCCCTGCCTACGGATACTATCAAGCGTTAACCCTGCAGGAAATAACGAACCGAATTGATTGGCTGATCAAGAAAGGTTACCTGGAAATTGAATACAGGGATAGGCTTCCCATACTTGTTTTTTCCGAGAAAGGTTGGGAAATAGAGCGGGAAACCTATGCCGAGGAGCTGCTGCAAAAACTTACTGAACTATTGGAAGGAAAAGATTATGGCTTTACTCAGGACTTGAAGGATAGAAACAGAGGAATGATCCTGCTGTTGCTTGAGAAAATCAGGAAAACGGGCAATGCCCGGTTTATACCGCTCCTTAAAGCCTGGAAGGAGATTGAATACAAGAAGGTACAGGCTGAAATTCAGAGAGTGATTGATTATCTGGTGAAAGAAGGAACGATATGAATCTCCGCAACTTTGAAAGCTGTATTGATAAAAAAATTGTTGCCCGGGGCTATGATTATTACAAAAATGACTGTGTAATATCAGTGGAAGAAACCGAGAAAAATGTTTATGTGGCGGAAGTTGAAGGCAGTGAGCTGTACACAGTGGAAGTTGAGCTTGATGATCAGGAGGAGATCGCGGACAGTCAATGCGATTGCCCTTATGATTGGGGGGAGTATTGCAAGCACCAGGCGGCTGTGTTTTTTTCTTTACGGGATGTCAAGAACAAAAAAACTCCAACAATGCGGACGCGGAAGCGGTTAATAAGTCCGTTCCAAGAAAAGAAAAACGCCTGATATGAGAAAATACTTTCGGAGAGGACAAAAGATGAACTGTTGAATTTCTCCTGGCGATTGCAGCCGAGTATGAAGAAATCAAGCAGCGGATAGAACTGGATTTTAACGAAGGAAATGATGAGGACGAAATACGTAAATCCATGATGCTTATGCGCACCTTTATCAGAAACAATTCGGATCGGCATGGTCGCTTACGGAGACGCCTGGGAGGCGGTCAAGGGGGCTGACTTGGTGTTGGAAAAAGCCCGCTCTGCTTTGACCAAGAAAAAAACCAGGCATGCTTTAGAACTGTCCCTCTGTGTTATCCATGAAATGATGGATATGCTTGAGAGCGCGGATGATTCCGACGGGGTAATCGGCGGAGAAATTGGAGAAAGCCTGGCTTTTATCCGTGAAATAGTTGAGGATGAATCATTAAGCCCGGCTGATAAAGAAAGTATTTTTCAGAAGCTGATAGAAGAGAGCATGACATATACCCCCGTATTTTAATAGAAGGGGAAAAACAAAAGCTTCTTGCCTATGTTTAAGCCGAGGCCGTCAATGGTAGAGATTTTTTATAAACAGCTTATTCCCGAATTTAAAGAAGAGGTTTACACCCTGTTTCTGCAGCATATTGAGCAGACTGCTGCCAGAGCCGGCAGCAGGAAAGATTATCAGAAGGTATGCGCCATTATCCGTAATCTGAAAAAAGCAGGCGGGCACAAGCAAGCCTCGGAAATCAAACAGAAGCTTTTTAACAAATATGCCAACAGGCCGGCGTTCAGAGATGAGCTGTCAAAAGTATAGGCGGATGATATAAAGGTACAGTATTTTGATGAATAGATTGATGCATCCATATACAAATCAGCCGGAAAGGTTATGGAATCTTTCCAGCATGTTAAATGTGGCCGAAGTATGCCCGGTAGCTTTTGAGGGGAATTTATGAATTTAAAAGCAGACAACGATATTGATTTGAAAAGGGAGAACAAGATGAAAAACCT
>DATMYB010000597.1:0-2232 GCA_035561215.1 Syntrophomonas sp.
GCGAAATCAAGTCCCAATTCGGTTGCAGGAGCACTGGCCGGCGTTTTGCGAGAGAGAGGATCGGCGGAAATACAAGCCATCGGTGCGGGTGCCATCAACCAAGCCATTAAGGCCATCGCCATAGCTCGCGGTTTTGTTGCCCCCAGCGGGATGGATCTGATTTGTATACCGGCATTTACAGATATTATTATTGACAATGAAGAACGAACAGCGATCAAGCTAATCATTGAACCCAGATAAATCCCACGACAGATCAGCTTTTGGAACCTGCCTGACGGCAGGTTCTTTGTCTTGGCGCGCCTGACTATATAATATACTAGTACTCTGTCAACCCTAATTCCACAATTCCTTGTATGAATAATATCGGCTTAGGAAGGAGAGATGCAGCATGAAAATTGCTGATCTGCACTGCGATACGATTTCCTACCTGCAAAAAAACAATTTGGAGCTAGCCGCCAATCCGGGTCAGTTTGACCTGGAACGGGCTGCCCGGGCCGGAATAAAGCTGCAGTTCTTTGCCATGTTCACCCGACCGGATGAACCTAGCCGGACTTTGCGCCCCATTCTGCAGCAACTGGAGAAATTTTATCGGGAGATGGAGGCCAACGCTTCGTTTATTATGCAAGTGCGGGATTATAATGATATCGTGCAGGCGGAGCAGGCGGGCATCATAAGTGCGGTGCTGCATCTGGAGGGGGCCGAGTGCCTCGGCGGCGATTTGGATATTTTTCATTTGCTGTATCGAGCCGGTTTGAGAAGTATCGGGCTTACCTGGAACGAGCGCAATCAATTTGCCGCCGGGGCAGCAGAAAGCGATGCCGCAGGAGGTTTGAGCAGACTGGGACGCAGACTGGCGGCGGAGATGGAGCGATTGGGAGTTATTTTGGATCTGGCCCATATGTCGAAACCATCTTATTATGACGCGCTGGAGTATTACGGCAGGCCGGTAATGGTGACCCACGCCAATGCTTACCAGCTCTGCCCCCATCCGCGTAATCTGGATGACCAACAGTTGAAGATTCTGGCTGAACACGGCGGCCTGGTAGGAATCACCCAGGTAGCTGACTTTGTCAGCCTGGGACGGAAAGATGGCGACGCCCTGCTGGATCACATGGTGTATATAGCCGATCTGATCGGGAGCGAACATTTGGCACTGGGTTCGGACTTCGACGGGGCCGACGATATGATTATCAAAGAGGTCGGCGGCTATCAAAATCTGCCGGAGATGATGCATAAACGCGGTTTTACTGCGGAGGATACGGATAAGATACTGTTTACCAATGTGATGCAGACGATACGCCAAATAATATAACAAATCCAACAATATATATATTAAGGAGGCCAATATGCGCTGCGAATATGATCTGCACGTTCATTCCACTTTTTCGGACGGTACCCTCCCGCCGCGGGCTATCATTGAACTGGCTCTGGCTCAGGGACTTACAGGTATTTCCATTACTGATCACGATACCCTGAACGGTCTGCAGGAAACTATCAGCTATATCGATGCAAATTCGGTGAACATCGATTTTGTTCCCGGCATTGAATTGAATACGGAACCGGAGGAAGAAGGCAGCGAGATTCATATTTTGGGATATTATATCGAACATGACCATGCCGGGTTCAAAGCCCGGCTTGGGGAAATCCGCGATCAGAGAAAAAACCGGGCGTTACAGATCGTGGACAAGCTGAATAAATTAGGTTTTGCCATACGTTTTGACCAAGTTGCCCGCTTGGCGGGGAGCGATTTGATCGGCCGACCCCATGTAGCCATGGCCATGATAGAAGCAGGTTACGCCGAGAATATCGAGGAGGTTTTTAATCAATATATCGGCTACGGCCGGCCGTCTTACGTCAGACGCTATAAATTCTCTCCCCGGGAAGCGATTGAACTGATAAAAGCAAGCGGCGGTATAGCGGTGCTGGCCCATCCAGGTTTAATCGCGGATCAGTCGCTGCTGAAAACTTTGATCAAAGCAGGGATTGAAGGTCTGGAAGCGTACTACCCGCAGCATACGGAGGAGCAGACCCTTGCTTACCTGCGGCTGGCCCGGGAAAATAATTTGTTGATTACGGGAGGATCTGATTTTCACGGCCCGGGCAGCAGTGAAAGCCGTGCCCGCTTAGGTGCGGCAGGCATTGACAAAGAAATGCTGATGCGATTGAAAGCACGGAAATACGAATCGACTTAATTTATTAAAAAAAATAAATATTTGCAGGAAAGTCCTCTAC
>DATMYB010000598.1:0-10053 GCA_035561215.1 Syntrophomonas sp.
TGTATATATTTTGTTCCCCGTCACTTTAATCCTGTTCTGCGGCGGGGTGGTTTTCGCCTATTTTGGGATACTTCCGCTGGTTTTGAATTTCTTTATTTATATTGCCGGTGAAAACCTGGATACCATGTTCAAAGTGGATCAGTATGTCTCCTTTGTAATGGCGTTTACCCTGCCTTTCGGGATCGTGTTTGAACTGCCGGTAATCGTGTTTTTCCTGGCGAAAATGGGTATTGTAACTTCTGAGTTCATGTCCCGCAACCGTAAATATGCCCTGCTGATAATATTTATTCTGGCAGCGGCGCTTACGCCGGGACCGGATCCGATATCCCAGATGATGATGGGCATACCGGTGTACCTTCTTTATGAAGTCAGCGTGCTGGTGGCGCGATTTGCTCAACCTAATGAAGAGAGAAAGGCCAAGGGAGGCTTTTTCAGGAAAAAACGGGGTGCATCCCAAGAAGATGCCCCGACCGGCGAGGGAGATACACAGGCCAGTGAGGCGGATCATCAGGAAAACGAATCAAACGATGAGAAACTTGTATAGTGTTTACTACTGGTTAGGACGGGTTGACCCCTCCGGGATTCTTTACAAAGTGCGCTAATGTTGTCATAATAACGAGAGAGAAGAGAATCATTATAGATTACTAGTACCGTGTCAACCCTAAGTCTGCATATTATTTGTCGAGGAAAATCCCCGCAGGGCAAGGCGGAGGATTGAGCAATACTGGACGTATTGCGATTGACGACAACGCAGCCATGCAGGGATTTAACCGACAAGAAAATATAGAATTAGGGTTGACACGGTACTATTATATTTCAGGGCAGTGAAACGATTGGCCGCAAGGCATTTGAGGAGGTTTTAGCTTTGTTCGGATTAATTGGTAATTTCGGACCATGGGAACTGATACTCATTCTGGCGATCGTACTGATCATTGTAGGTCCCGGCAAGTTACCCAAGGTGGGCGAGGCGATGGGGAAAGCTCTGCAAAGTTTCAGAAAAGCCAAAGAAGATGAATTTGACGAATTAGAGGAAAAGGATAAAAAATAGGTCTGCGCCGGACCTGTTTTTCGGTAAACCATGGAACATCTTTATCCCCTTTTTTTGAATTTGTCCGGCAAAAACTGCCTGATTGTAGGCGGCGGGCCGGTCGCAGAACGCAAGGCCGCCAGCTTGCTTGAATATGGAGCCAACATCAAGATAGTCAGTCCGGAAGTGGAACAAGAGATTGCCGCCTGGGCCGAGGAAAATGTTCTGGCCTGGGTGGCCAGGGAATTTGCCGCCGACGATCTGGACGGCGCTTACATGGTTTTTATCGCCACTGACGATAACGGTTTGAACAAAAACATTGCCGATAGATGCAGGCAAAAGGGCATCCTGGTCAATGCGGTGGATGATCCGCCTAACTGCGACTTTTTTGTCCCGTCGGTTTTACGGCGAGATTGTCTGGCGGTGGCTATCTCTACCGAAGGCCGCAGCCCCATGTTTGCCGCCCGGTTGCGCCGTCAACTGGAGTCAATCATAACCGAAGAATACGGACAGATCGTTAATATGCTGGGACAAGTCAGAGATGAGCTCAGATGTTCTTCTCTGGATATAACCCAGAGAAAACAATTCTTGGAGCAGTTGGTTGATTTCGATTTGCTTGACCTGTTGCAGACCGGCCGTTACCAAGAGGCAGAGGAGCGAATAAATCAATGTATGTCCTGCTTGCGGGATTAAGCCACCGCACCGCCCCGGTGGAAATAAGAGAAAAGTGTGCTTTCGGTGAAAAACACCTGGAAGCCGCCTATAAACAACTAACCGCTGGTGACGAGATCGAGGGGTTGGTGATCCTGTCTACCTGCAACCGAACCGAGTTGTATGCCACCACTCGGGACATCCCATCCGGGCAAAAGGTGTTGAAGGATTTTTTACTGGATTATTCCGGGTTGTCCGAGGAGCAGTATCGTATTTACATGTACCAGCCCAATTGCTATGATGCCATCGCCCATCTGTTCAAAGTCAGTTCCGGTTTGGATTCAATGATACTGGGTGAGACG
Source organism: Syntrophomonas sp. (assembly GCA_035561215.1). Taxonomy (GTDB): domain Bacteria; phylum Bacillota; class Syntrophomonadia; order Syntrophomonadales; family Syntrophomonadaceae; genus Syntrophomonas_B. The sequence goes on from DATMYB010000598.1 coordinate 2,041, forward strand.
CAGATTTTAGGGCAAGTGAAGCACGCTTTTCAAACCGCGCAAGATTATGGAGCTTCCGATGTGGTGCTGAACGCCTTGTTTCAAAAGGCTCTGTATGTAGGCAAGAAAGTGCGAACCGATACCAGGATTGATCAGCATCCGGTTTCCGTTAGTTATGCGGCGGTGGATCTAGCCGGTCGGCAGTTGGGATGCCTGCAAAATAAGACGGTATTGGTGGTGGGAGCCGGCGAAACCGGCCAACTAACCACTCGCTATCTGATTGATAACGGCATCCATTCGGTGATCGTCTCCAATCGTTCTTTTGCCAAAGCCCAGGAGATGGCGGCGGTATTTGAAGGGCGGGCCATCCGCTTCGACCAGATTACCGAAGCAATATGTAATGCCGATATTGTTATCAGTTGCACCGCCGCTAATCATTGTGTCATTACGGAAGAGAATTGCGGGGAAGGACTCAGAGCACGGCAGGGGCGCCCCATTATTATAATCGACATTGCCGTACCCCGGGATGTGGAGACAGAGCTGCAGCAAATCGACGGGGTAACCATTTATGATATTGATGATTTGCAGGATTTCATCAATGTCAGCTATCAAGAGCGCCGCGCGGCCGCGACCTCGGCGGAGGATATAATCGCTGCGGAGATGGACGAATTTAACCAGTGGCTGGCGACCCTCTATGTGGTTCCGGTCATCACTGCCCTGAAAAGAAACGGGGAAATGATCAAACAAGCCGAATTAAAAAGGGCTTTCAACCGCCTGGGGAAAATGTCCGAACACGATCAGATAATTATACAAAAAATGGCCGGATCAATTGTAAACCAGCTGTTGCGCTCGCCGGTGCTGAATTTGAAAGAAATGGCGGTCAGCAACCAGGGGCATTTGTATGCGGAAGTGGCAAACAAGCTTTTTGATCTGGACGTGGATTGCGAGGCAGAGGAAAACAATGCAAGTTATAAGATTGGGGACCCGGGGCAGTAGACTGGCCTTATGGCAAGCCGAGTACGTTGCCCGCGAATTAACTAGTCATCTTGACAGAGTCGATATACAGATCGTAACTATAAAAACAAAAGGTGACAAAGTATTGGAGGTGCCCTTGGCTCAGATCGGAGACAAGGGTTTGTTTACCCGTGAAATTGAAAATGAGCTGCTGGACGGCAACATCGATATGGCCGTACACAGCATGAAAGATCTGCCTTCGCTTTTGAGTGAGGGCTTATGTTTAGGTGCGGTGATGCCCCGGGAAGATCCCCGGGACGTTTTTATATCAACCCGCTATCAAAGCCTGGCCGCTTTGCCTGACCATGCCGTTATCGGCACTTCCAGTTTGCGCCGGACGGCCCAGCTAAAGCGGCTGCGGCCCAATGTGCAATTGGTCAGTCTGCGCGGCAATGTGGAAACCCGTATCAGAAAAATGGAGGAACAGGGCTTGGACGGAATCATTCTGGCCTATGCCGGGGTAAAAAGACTGGGTTTCGAGAACTATATAAAAGAAATTATTAATGCGGGGGATATCCTGCCGGCCGTAGGGCAGGGCGCGGTCGCTGTTGAAGTGCGGGCGGATGACGAGGAGATTTTACGCCGGTTGGCAACCATAAACGACCGGAATACCTGGCTGGAGACCGCTGCCGAGCGCGCTTTTCTGGCACGGTTGGAAGGCGGCTGCCAGGTACCGATTGCCTGTTTAGCCCGGAGAGAGGAACAGCGCATAAAAATCGACGGCTTGGTGGCATCCCTGGATGGCAGCAGAATGTTTAAAGCTTCCGCCGCCTGCGATTGCGATTGGGATGATGCCCGCAACGAAGGAAAACAACTGGCCGAGCGGCTGCTGGATATGGGCGCCGGCCGGATTTTGGATGAAATCAGATTACAGGGAGAATGATGATGGAGCGCAAAGGATTCGTGTATTTGGTGGGAGCCGGTCCCGGCGACCCCGGGCTGTTTACGATAAAAGGCAAAGAATTACTGGAGCAGGCGGAAGTTGTGGTCTACGACCGGCTGGTTAGTCCGGCGATCATTGCCTGGGCCAACCCCCAGGCGGAAATGATCTATGTAGGCAAGGAATCCAGCCGCCATACCCTGAACCAGGATGAGATCAACGCGTTACTGGCGGAGAAAGCCGGACAGGGAAAGATCGTGGTAAGGTTAAAAGGCGGAGACCCTTTTGTTTTTGGCCGGGGCGGCGAAGAAGCCTTATACGTAAGAGAACACGGCTTCGATTTTGCCGTGGTGCCGGGCATTACTTCAGCGGTAGCCGTGCCCGCCTATGCAGGAATCCCGGTTACCCACCGCGACGCTACTTCCAGTTTTGCGGTGATCACCGGACATGAAAAACCGGGCAAGGAAACTAGTTCCATCCATTGGGACAGGATTGCCACCGGTATAGGTACGCTGGTTTTCCTGATGGGAGTAGAGAACCTGGAATATATTGCAACCCAATTGATGGAGCACGGCCGCGCTCCGGAAACCCCGGTAGCCTTGGTCAGAAGAGGCACCATGCCGGATCAGGAAGTAGTTACCGGGCGGTTGGATGATATCGTCCGCCGGGTTCAGGCAGCCGGATTGAAGCCTCCCGCGATTATTGTGGTGGGAGAGACGGTTGATCTGCGCCAGCAACTGGGCTGGTGGGAAACAGGCCCCTTATGGGGCAAGCGAATTCTGGTCACCCGCTCTCGGGCTCAAGCCAGCGGTTTGGTTAAGAAAATCCGGGGACTGGGCGGGGAAGCCATCGAATTCCCTACGATAGAAATCGAAGCGGAAAAAAATCCGGAACAGCTTTATCAGGCCTTTGACCGAATTGAAAATTACAACTGGATCATATTTACCAGTGTCAACGCGGTGGACATCTTTTTCCGGGAATTTAAGGGCCGCAGCCGCGATATCCGCTGTCTGGCCGATATAAAACTGGGCGCCATCGGCCCAGCTACCGCCGCCCGTCTGCAGAATCTGGGACTGCTGGCGGAACTGATTCCGGACGAATTTGTGGCCGAAGGGATCATTGAGAAGGTTAAGGTGATGATGACCCCCGGGGAAAAAGTGCTTTTGCCTAGAGCCCGGGGAGCTCGTGACGTATTGCCGGCCGCCCTGGAAAAATTGGGGGCGGCGGTGGAGGAGATCTATCTTTATCAGGCGGTTCCGCCGCGGACCAACGCTGTTGATATAGAGGAAATACTGGCCCAAGGGCTTGACTATATTACTTTTACCAGTTCTTCCACGGTTACTAACTTTGTTGAAATATTAGGAGAACGACAGGCGGCGGCTGTCTGCGGCAACGCTAAAACCGTCTGTATTGGTCCCATTACGGCGGGAACGGCCCGGGAAAAGGGCCTGAAAGTGGACATTACCGCCGGAGAATATACCATTGACGGGTTACTGCAAGGGATTTTAACAGATTTGGACGGCAATTAGCCTTTGCTAAGCAGGGCGGCTTCAGTCCTGCCGTGTAATTGCTGTTCATTTTTCAAATATAAGGAGGCATTGCATCCATGGCTTATCCTATTCAGAGAATGAGAAGACTGCGGGTTAACGAAAAGCTGCGGGCGATGGTCAGGGAGACCCGCCTTGCCGTTGACGATTTGATCTATCCTATGTTCGTTTTGCCCGGACGGGATCAGCAACATCCCATCCACTCCATGCCGGGCGTTTTTCAGATGTCGGCGGATAAACTGGCGGGGGAGGTAAAAGAGCTGGAGTCTCTGGGTATTCCTGCCGTTTTACTGTTCGGCCTGCCCGCGCATAAAGATGAAATCGGCAGCGAGGCCAGCGATCCCAACGGATCTGTCCAGCAGGCGATTAAGAGAATAAAAGACCAGTGCCCGCAGATGATCGTGATAACCGATGTATGTCTGTGCGAATATACCAGCCATGGACATTGCGGCGTGCTTAAAGCCGACCATTCCGTCGACAATGACCGGACCCTGGCCTTACTGGCTCAGGAAGCTTTGTCCCATGTTCAGGCCGGCTGCGATATGGTGGCGCCCTCGGACATGATGGACGGACGGATCGGATATATGAGAAATTATCTTGACCAGAACGGTTGTGAAGACATCCCGATTATGTCCTATGCGGCTAAATATGCTTCCGCTTTTTACGGACCTTTCCGCGACGCTGCCGACTGTGCGCCGCAATTCGGCGACCGCCGCGGCTACCAGATGGATCCGGGCAATTTGTTGGAAGCCATGCGGGAAGTCCAATTGGATATCGAAGAAGGCGCCGATATCATTATGGTGAAACCCGCCTTGCCTTACCTGGACGTGCTGCGTGAGGTCAAGACCAGATTTGGGATGCCCACAGCGGCTTATAATGTCAGCGGCGAGTATAGTCTGGTCAAAGCCGCTGCCGCCCAGGGCTGGATCAATGAAGAGGCGGTTATGATGGAGATTCTTGTTTCCATTAAGCGGGCCGGTGCGGATATGATCATTACCTATGCGGCCAAAGACGCGGCCCGTTTATTATAGAACCCGGAGATCAGGGTAGGGGGAGGATTTTAACATGCTGGTTTCATGGAATACCACCAATCAGTGCAATATGTTCTGCGATCATTGCTATCGCGATGCGGGAGCCAAGCTGGACGACGAACTGAATACCGCTGAAGCCAAGCGGTTGATTGAAGAGATCAAAAAAGCCGGTTTCAAAATTATGATTTTCAGCGGGGGAGAATCCCTGCTGCGTCCGGATATATACGAGCTGGGCAGCTACGCGCGCCAGCAAGGCCTGCGGGCGGTGCTGGGAACCAACGGCACCTTGATAACCCCGGAGGTGGCCCGCCAATTGAAAGAGGCCGGTTTCATGGCCGCCGGAGTTAGTCTGGACAGCTTGAATCCGCAAAAAAACAACGACTTCCGCAAGTTGGATTATGCTTATGATTTGACCGTACAGGGCATGTTGAATCTTAAAGCCGCCGGAGTCCCCTTCCAGATTCATACCACGGTTATGGACTGGAATGTGGCGGAACTTGAACAAATCACCGATTTCGCGGTAGAAATCGGAGCCATGGGACATCATGTGTTTTTCCTGGTGCCCACCGGACGGGGAGCGAATATCGAGGAAGAGGCGCTGCGGGTGGCCGAATATGAGAAAACCCTGGCTCGGCTGATGGAAAAACAAAAACAGGTGCCCATTGAAATAAAACCTACCTGTGCTCCGCAATTCATTCGGGTGGCGGACAAAAAGGGCGTAAATACCCGTTTCTCCAAAGGGTGTCTGGCCGGGATCAGCTATTGTATCATCAGCCCCAAAGGGGATGTTCAGCCCTGCGCTTATATGGATATGCCCCTGGGCAATGTGAGAGACATTCCGTTTGACAAGATATGGGCGGAAAACCCGGTTCTGCAAGAACTGAGAAGCATGGCCTACACAGGCAAGTGCGGGGTTTGCGATTACAAGGAAAGGTGCGGGGGCTGCCGGGCCCGGGCCAATTATTACAACGGCAGCATTTTGGCAGAGGACAGTTGGTGCCTGTATCAGCCTCGCAACCAGGTGAGTTGCAAATGAAGCTTGACCAGGTAGACCGCTCCATTCTGGATATACTGCAAAACGCGATGCCCCTGAGCTGCCGCCCCTTCAAGGACATGGCCGATCAACTGGGGATAGAAGAAAACGAGGTTATCGACCGGATCGCCGCCATGAAAGAGTCGGGTCTGATTCGCCGTATCGGCGGGATTATGAATTCAAGGCAACTGGGGTATACTTCGACCCTTTGCGCCATGACGGTTCCGCCGGACAGAATCGACGAAGTGGCCGCGGTAATAAATGAACTGGCCGGCGTTACCCATAATTACGTGCGTGATCATCATTACAATATATGGTTCACGCTTACCGCCTCCTCCCAGGCCGAGATCGAAAAACAACTGCAGGAATTGGAACAGACCAGCGGCCTGCCGGTGATGCGGATGCCGGCTAAAAAGTTATATAAAATTAAGGTGTCGTTTGCCATGGAGGATAAGCCATGATCTATGATGATGAGCGAGATAAGCAGATTATAAGATTTATTCAGGGAGATATACCGCTGGTACCTCGGCCTTTTGAAGAATTGGCATGTAATTTGCATATATCTGAAGAGGAAGTCTTGGAGCGGATAAAAGCGCTGCAGGACCGGGGGATTATGCGCAGATGGAGCGCGGTGCTGCGTCATCAAAAAGCCGGTTACGGTTACAATGCCATGGTGGCCTGGAAAGTCGAGCCCCAGGAGGCGGATCAGGCAGGAGAAACAATGGCCGCGGTAAATGAAATCAGCCATTGCTATCTGCGGGAAGTAAACCCGGACTTCGGTTATAACGTGTTTTCCATGGTGCATGGCCGTAGTTCCCAGGAGCTTGACGATGTCATCAAGGGCATTGCCGCCGTTACCGGAATAAAAGACTATATTGTTTTGAAGAGCGTGCGTGAACTCAAAAAGGTCAGCATGCGCTATTTTGAATAAACATTGATTCCCCTGCAAAAACCTGATTTAATCAGGATGTAATGTATAAACATGAAGGCACACTAGTGCTTCCCCATGCAGAGTGAATGTTTATACATTCAACTAACGAATTATAATTTTGGGCAGTGGAATCAAAATTTAACCGATGGGAAAGAACGGGGGAAACTCGATTGAAAACCACCAGATCAGAAAAATTATACCGGCAGGCGCTGAAAGTGATGCCGGGAGGCGTAAACAGTCCGGTGCGCGCATTTCAGTCGGTGGGCATGGATCCGCTGATTATGAAACGCGCCAGCGGTTGCCGGATTTACGATGAAGACGGCAACGAATTTATTGATTATGTAGGTTCATGGGGGCCGCTGATTTTGGGGCACAGCAACCGGGAGGTGGTGGAAGCTATAACGGCGGCCGCATCAGACGGCAGCAGCTTCGGGGCTACCTGCGCCCGGGAAATCGAACTGGCCGAAATGATCTGCGCGGCCTTTCCTTCCATTGAAAAGGTGCGTATGGTGAACTCCGGAACCGAGGCCACTATGAGCGCCATCCGGCTGGCGCGAGCTTATACCCGGCGCAATAAGATCGTGAAATTTGAAGGATGTTATCATGGCCATGGCGACGCCTTCCTGATGAAAGCAGGTTCGGGGCTGCTTACGGCCGGCAGCCAGTCCAGCCCCGGCGTTCCTAAATCCGTTACGGAACATACGCTGCTCTGTAAATATAACGATATTGAATCGGTGAAAAAGACCTTTATGCAGTTCGGACCCGACATAGCCGCGGTAATTATTGAACCGGTGGCCGGTAATATGGGATTGATACCGGCAGATAACGAATTCCTGGCGGCACTCCGGGAAATTACCACGAAATATGGAAGTCTGTTGATTTTCGACGAAGTCATTACCGGTTTCCGGCTTTGTTACGGCGGAGTACAGAATCTTAACGGCATCACGCCGGATTTGACCACTCTGGGAAAGATCATTGGCGGAGGTCTGCCGGTGGGAGCATACGGAGGCAGGCAGGATATCATGGATATGGTATCTCCTCTGGGGGAAGTGTACCAGGCGGGGACCCTTTCCGGCAATCCTCTGGCCATGGCGGCGGGAGCAGCTGCTTTAAAGCAGCTTCAAGACGGGGAACTGTATGATCGTCTGGACGTTGCAGGTCATTTGCTGACCGGTAAGTTAAGAGCTTTATTTGAATCCTCGGGCCGGTATTATACGATCAACAGATTGGGCTCCATGTTTTGTGTTTTCTTTACGGAAGAGGAAGTTAATGATTATGACTCGGTGCAGAACTGCGATACGGTTCAATACGCTGCTTTTTTCCGTAATCTGCTGAGTTACGGAGTATATATCCCGCCTTCCCAATTTGAAGTATCCTTCATCTCCGCTGCCCATGAATTCCCCGACCTTGATTTTACTCTGGCAGCGGTGGAAAAAGCTTTGTCAATGACAAAATAGGCAGTACCGAATCGACATTCAGTGCCGATAAAATCAGGATTGTAATTTTGACAACTTTTTTCTATCAAAAAATTAGTAGTCTGTGTCGCCTAAGAGTTTAGGTTATCCGCCGAGGAAAATTTTTGCAGGACAAGACGGAGG
>DATMYB010000599.1:0-2709 GCA_035561215.1 Syntrophomonas sp.
AGATATAACAGGGGTTGTTCAGTATGATGGAAAAAATTTTGGTGATATTAATTGTTATTGCCGCCGTGGTCGCTCTGGTTTTAAAAACTCGCAACACTTTTAAAAACGGCGAGTGCTCTTGCGGTGACAGTTGTGAAGGATGCTCGGCCTGCCAGCCGCTGGAGATCCAAACCATAGATATGAACCAAAAACAAAACCAGGTAAAGGGAGAGGATGAACATGAATAGCAGAAGCCTGATGGATCTTAAACCGGGAGAATCAGGACGAATTGCCGGAGTACGCAGCAAGGGCTACCTGCGCCGCCGTATTCTGGAGATGGGCATGACCATCGGCAGTGAAGTTGAATTGGAGCGTTATGCCCCCTTAGGGGACCCCATTGAAATAAAAATAAAAGGCTGTCACCTGTCTTTACGCAGGGAAGAAGCCGAATCCATTCTCCTGGAAAACTGAATCCGTTTTTTTCCATGCCAAAAGAAGCTGTTCACTATATAGCAAGGGGAAGGACGGGTCGTATTGAAAAGCACCCTTAAAATAGTACTGGCCGGAAATCCTAATGCCGGCAAAACCACCATTTACAACAACTTAACCGGTTCCCGACAGCATGTCGGGAATTACCCGGGAGTAACGGTTGAAAAAAGAGAAGGGCATCTGTCTCATCGCGGCTATGAAATTACCGTTATCGATCTTCCCGGCACCTATAGCCTATCCGCTTTTTCTCCGGATGAAATCGTCGCCCGCAATGTTTTGCTGGAACAAACCGCCGATGTGGTTATAAACGTGGTTGATGCATTAAATCTGGAAAGAAATCTTTATCTGACCTCCCAATTGAAAGAAATGGGGGCCCCGCTGTTAATAGCGCTCAATATGGCCGACATGGCCGATAAATCCGGTATGCAGATTGATCTGTCCTTATTGGAGACGTTGCTGGGAGCTCCGGTGGCCAAAACTGTCGGACACCGCAACGAGGGCATCCGGGAATTGATTGACAAGGCCATCGACATTGCCGAAAAAAAAATAGTTTTAGCTGAAAGGCCTCTTACTTATCGCCGTGAATTAGAAAAAGAAATCCAATCATTGCAAGCTTCCATTGAACTCGGTGGAACTGATTCGCCCAATTCATCGGGCGTGAATGCCGATTATAATAGAACCCGCTGGCAGGCGATCAAGCTGTTGGAGAATGATGCCGATGTCATTAACCGGTTAAAGAAAAACGCCAACTGGGAAAAGATCGATAAACAACTGGGCAACAGCGTGCGCCAATTGCAGTCAGTGCTGGGCGATGAACCCGAGTTGCTGATTGTGGACGGTAGATATGCCTTTGTACGTGGTGTTTGCCGGGAAGTCATCAAATATCCAGCCGCTGACCGCGCTACTGTTACCGAAGCGATTGACAAAGTCCTGCTTAACCGGATTTGGGGAATCCCTATATTCCTGGGTATGATGTGGATATTGTTTCAATTGACCTTCACCCTGGGCGCGCCCCTGATGGATTGGATGGATGCGGGATTCTCATGGCTGGGAGATGTGGTGACTGCCAATACCCAACCCGGATTGCTGCAGTCCCTGCTGGTGGACGGTATTATAGGCGGCGTTGGCGGCGTACTCGTATTCCTGCCTAATATCATTCTTCTCTTTCTGGGTATTGCTTTACTGGAAGATTCAGGTTATATGTCCCGAGCTGCGTTTATCATGGACCGGATCATGCATCGAATAGGTTTGCACGGCAAGTCCTTTGTGCCGCTCTTGATTGGCTTTGGCTGCAACATTCCAGCGATAATGGCCACCCGCACTTTGGAAAATGAAAAAGACCGTTTGGTAACCATGCTGGTCGCCCCGTTAATAAGCTGTGGAGCGCGTTTACCCGTATATACGCTGCTAATTGCGGCCTTCTTCCATCAAAAGGTAGCCGGAACGGTGCTTTTCTCAATTTATTTGATCGGTATCATCATGGCCATTTTAATGGCCAAATTATTCCGCAGCCGGCTCTTGCCCGGTGAGTCTGAACCATTCGTAATGGAACTGCCCGCTTACCGGTGGCCGACAGCGAAAGGTCTGGCCATTCATATGTGGGAAAGAGCCTGGCTTTACATGAAGAAAGCCGGAACCATCATATTGGCTGCGTCCATTATCGTCTGGTTCTTATTCACCTTCCCCATGACCGATGCCAACGGTAATGAATTTTCCTCCGCCAGCGAGCAAATGGCGCAAAGTTACGCAGGCAGAATCGGTCATGCTATTGAACCGGTCTTTAGTCCCCTGGGTTTTGATTGGCGCACCGATGTCGCCCTGATAGCCGGAGCGGCGGCTAAAGAAGTGGTAGTAAGTACGATGGGTACTTTATACAGTATCGATGATTCTGCATTATCAGATGGAGATAATGATGAGGCCCGGACTTTTTCCGAACAAGCGCGGGAAAATTCGGGAATGACTCCTCTGAAAGCGTATGCGCTTATGATCTTTGTACTGTTATATGTACCTTGTTTTGCTGCCATCGCCGTAATCAAACGTGAAACCAACGGCTGGAAGTGGCCTGCCTTTACGGTAGCCTATACCTTATGCCTGGCCTGGATAATGTCATTTATTGTCTACCGCGGCGGCCTGTTGCTGGGGCTGGGGTAGTTTTAATCCCGGCCACAGTGATATAAATACAAGATCATATTAAAACACCAAAAGACCTTTCTCCCCGGGAAAGGTCTTTTCTACTAGTAC
>DATMYB010000600.1:0-3265 GCA_035561215.1 Syntrophomonas sp.
GGTAAGATGGAACCTATACCTGACGGGCGATCGTGGGGAGTAAATCCCGTGCAAAATTGCCATATTAATCACACGCAGGTGGGCTGCTCTTACTGCCGTATGCTTTTTTAGCCCTCCTGCTCCAAAAGGAGGGACCTTTCATGATCAAGACTTACTTCTACAATCATGATGAACATGCCATGTATCATGATGTGGATTTATCGTCGACCCAGGAACTGCTTGCCGGTCCGGAGAATCTCCTGTGGATTGACCTCTACGACTGTTCCGAAAGCGAACTGAATTATGTGGGGGAGATTTTCGATTTCCATCCCCTGGCGTTGGAGGACTGTTTTCAGGAAAGTCCGCGGGCGAAGATCGACCGCTATGACGATTATCATTTTTTCGTGTTTCACGCCCTGCGCTATTTTGAGGAAGCGGAGGAAGAGGACGAAATTACCAGCATTGAGCTGGATGTATTTCTGGGGGCCAATTATATTGTAACGATTCACCCCATCGCTTTATCGGCGGTAGGCAAGGTGGCGCGGGTGTGCCTGCGGGAAACCGAGTTGATGGAGCGGGGTTCCGAATATCTGCTCTACCGGATCGTGGACAACATTGTCGACGATACTTTTCCTATCATCGAGCGCCTGGATGAACGTATCGACGATTTGGAGGACAACATTTTTACGAAAAGGGGCCAGGAAATCACGGAAGAAATCCTGGCGCTGAAGCGCACCATCATTTTGCTGCGCAAGGTGCTGATACCTCAGCGGCATATTTTTACCAATATTACCAGCCGCTATTCTTCTTTTGTCAGTGAGGAAATGGTGCCGTATTACCTGGATTTGGGCGACAATCTGAATAATATTTTAGATACGGTCAATACCTACCGGGAACTGGTCAACTCCTCCACCGACACGTATTATTCGATCCTGAGCGGCCGCACCAGCGAAATTATTACGGTGCTGACGATCATCTCGGTAATCATGATGCCGTTGACGGTGATCACCGGCTTTTTTGGAATGAATGTCACCCTGCCGGGGGGCGGTCACACGGAGGGGCCCTGGTACTCGGTATACCTGATCCTGGGGTTCATGCTGCTGCTGTCCGCCGGAATGCTGCGCTATTTTAAACGCAAGAACTTGATCTAAGGCAGTAGACACAAGGGGACGGTTCTCTTAGACACAGGGGGACGGTTCTCTTGTGTCAACGGGAGCACGGGAAACAAATAGGGGACGGTTATTAATTTGCATTTCAGACAAATTGATAACCGTCCCCTATTTGTGTGCGCTATTTCTGTCCTAACGCGCACAAGAGAATCGCCCCCTTGGGCCTAATAAAATGCAAAATACCGTTCGTTTGAATTACCAAACCAACGGTATTTAAAAACTTGATAAGTTTAAATTTAATTTGTGCCAAACGTTTTAAGAATATTTGACACAAATATTACGGATGAGGTTGCCCACATCCTCAACATGATCGGTGGCCATTTCGATATGTTCATAGACCTCGCGCCACTTGATGATGTTGATAGGCCTGTCTTTCTCGTTTTCGAACAAGTCTGCCAGCCCGCTGCGGTAAAGGTTGTCCTGCTTGCGTTCCAGGCTTCGGATGGTTTCGCAGCATTCAAATATCTGCCGCTTGTTGCTTTCCATTCTGTCGATCAGTTTAAAGGCCTTCTGCTGCAGCAGCAGCGCTTCATATAGTACTTCCGCCATTTCTCTCACGCGTTGATCGGGCTCGCCGGTTTTGTACAATATCATACGATCGATGATTCCTGTTATAAAATCCAAAGTGGTCGATAATTCCTGCACCAGCTGTAAAGCGTCTTCACGGTCAAAGGGCATGATAAAACTGGCATTCAGACGTCCCATCAACTGCTCGAGAACCTGGTCGCCTTCGTTTTCAAGGTCAAGCATTTTGGACATTTTGACATCCAGGTCGCGGTAATCAGCGATAATGTCATTGAGGATATCGCCGCCTTTGACGACGATCCGGGAACTCTCTTCAAAAAGGAAAAAAAGGGTTTCATCTTTCCTGCCAAACAGAGCCATATACTATCCCCCAATCTTCATGCTGCCTTCGGCTATCCTTCTAGTACTCTGTCAACCCTAAGTCCGCATATTATTTGTCGAGGGAAATTGCTGCAGGGCAAGGCGGAGGATTGAGCAATACTGGACGTATTGCGATTGACGACAACGCACATGCAGTAATTTAACCGACAAGGAAATGTGGAATTAGGGTTGACAGAGTACTCGTTATATCGACCGGCAAACTACAATGCGCGCAAATAATCCGGCCTAAGGTACTTGCGATCATTCTTGTCAATCATATCGTTGATAAGCTTCAGTATTTTTTGTTTATCTTCGGGCAGCCTGCCTTTGATGGGCAGATAGTTGGAAGCGTGGTTGCTCCTGAACTCGGTGCCCTGCACCTCCAAATTTTCAATCAAAATGCGCATTTCGTCGAGTATTTCAAAGGGACCGGGCAATTCAAACTCGCCTTTTTGCTGGCGGCGATAGAGCTGCGTACCGGGCACCAGCATCAAGGTCAATGCGCCGATATAATCGGGGTTCATTTCGTTCAATAACTTGGCGGTGTTTTTTTCGTGCTCCACCGCTTTGGGAGTGCGTCCGGCCAGACCCAGCAGTATGGTCACGGACAGCAGGATACCAGCGCGGCGGATCTTGAGCCCTGCTTCCAACATCTGGTCATAGTCGGCGCCTTTGCGGATTTCTTTCAGCAGTTCCGGGTCACCGGTCTCGACGCCCAGATAAGCGATGGTCAGCCCGGCGGCTTTCAGCGCCGTCAGCTCAGACATCTGTTTATCCAGTATGCTTTCGGGGCTGGCGTAAATACCTACATGTTTTAAACGGGGAAAAGTTTTATACAAAATATCAATTATTTCCAGCAGATTGTCGGTGCTCATGGCCAGAGCGTCCCCATCGGCCAGGAAGACCTTGTCAAGATCGCCGTAATACTGTTTGGCCATGCGAATGTCTTCTTTAATGTCTTCCATTTTACGGACGTGGTACTTTTTATCGATGTACATGGCGCAGAACGTACAGCGGTTGTGAGAGCAACCTACGGTACACTGTAATATATAGCTGTGGGCCTCGCTGGGGGGCCGGAAAACGTTGCCTTCATATCTCATAGGTGCACACCTCCTGTTCATCATTATATCATCAAATCTTGTCGGGACACACCAGGGGTAAATTTAAATTTATAAGTGATTCCCCTGCAAAAACTTATAATTGCTTGTGGAATGTATAAACAAACCGTGGCC
>DATMYB010000601.1:0-5844 GCA_035561215.1 Syntrophomonas sp.
GTATTTTACCGTCGAAATTATTTACGGGTTACCTGAGCGGCGTAATATTATGCTAAAGGAGTGGATTAATATTTTTCAGCATCTGCCAAAAAGCACAATGAGCCAGGGTTTCTATCACACTGCCGGACTTTTGCCGAATCAAATCGCCCAGAGGTTCAATGGGGACCTTTATAACGGCGACAACCATGGTCAGTTCACCTGGAGTGAATTGCAGCAAAGGGCGGAAGGTATTGCCGGCGGCCTGCTGCGTATGGGTCTGGAGAAAAGACAACGGGTAGCCATCATGTCCGCCAACAGCCCCTACTGGACCCACGCGGATATCGCCACCATTTGCTGCGGCGGGGTATTGGTGACGATTTTCCCCACTTTATCATTGAATGAGATCAAATATATCGTAAACGACTCCGAATGCCGCTATTTTTTCGCCGGCACCAAAGCCATCATGGAAAAGGTGCTGAGCGATTGGGAGGCCATGCCCAGCCTGGAAAAGATCATTCTGTTGGATATGGAGTACCGTTCCGGCGACTCCAGGATCATGGGACTGGGGGAATTGATCGAGAGCGGCAATGAATATATGAAAGACCATTATCAGGAATATGAGCAGATACGCCAGCATATCGTCCTGAGCGACTGGGCCACGATCCTCTATACCTCCGGCACCACCGGTGTGAGCAAGGGCGTGATCCTTACCCATAATACCCTCAGCGAAAGAGTCGACGGCACCCACAAATATTTCGTGCAGACGGGACACCCGGTTGACGAGCGGGATCTGGTACTGTCATTTCTGCCCCTTTCCCATATTTTTGACCGGATGTGCTCCCAGTGGCTGGCCATTTTCCGCGGCGCCACCATTGCCTATGCAGACAATCCCGGCACCCTGATGAACGACCTGTCTAAATACAACCCCACCTGGTTCTCCTGCGTACCGCGGCTGTATGAAAAAATCTATATGACCTTCAATCAAACCATGGCGGCCAGTCCGGCCAAGAAAAAGCTGTTTGACTGGGCTTATGGCGTGGGACTGGAAGCGCTGCAATACCGGATGGACGAGTATGGCCGCTATAACATGCGTCCTGACTATAATCTGCCCGCGCGGCTGCCGGCCGGATTGCGCATGAAATTTAAAATCGCCGACAAGCTGTTTGCCAAAGTAAGAGACTTGTTCGGCAGCCGCTTCCGCTTTTCGTTTTCCGCCAGCGCCGGGATCGATCCCAAACTGCTGGAATTTTTCTACGTGATGGGGGTTCCGGTCCTGGAAGGCTACGGTTCCACCGAAACTTGCAGCGCCACCAACTACAACCCTATGTATGCGGCCAAACCCGGCAGCGTAGGCCCGGAGGCCAACGGTTCCAATTGCCGCTTGGCCGAGGACGGAGAGCTGGAGGTGCGGGGCGGATTGTTCATCGGCTATTTGAACAAACCGGAAGAGGACGCCGCCGCTTTTACCGAGGATGGCTGGTTCAGAACCGGCGATCTGGCTGTTATGGACGACGACGGCTATTACCGGATCGTTGACCGCAAAAAGGCCATCATTTGCTTGGCTACCGGCAAAAACGTCGCCCCCTACAAACTTGAATCCAAATTCACCACCAGTCTGGTGGTGGAACAGATTTTCGTGCTGGGGGACGAGCGCAATGTGATCAGCGCCTTGATCGTACCCCGATTTGCCTATTTTGCCGAACTGTTTGTTAAAGAAAATATTTCATACGACCGCAGCCAGATGATCTATGCGGAGAATCAAGGGGTCCAGGTTTGCATCGGGGCCGGCCGGGATTTTATTGAACAGCCCCGGCTGCAAGCCATGATTGCCGAAAATGTCCGCCAGGTCAATGAAACTCTGGAAGGGTTCGAACAAATCAAGCAGTATACCATCCTCAATCACAACTTTACCGAAGAAAACGGCGAAATGACCCCAACGCTGAAATTAAAGAAAAAAGCGATACTGGAACATTACAGCGAGATCATTGAGGAAATGTACCGCCGAGTATTCTGTTAACACTAAGTCCGCATATTATTTGTCGAGGGAAATTTTTGCAGGGCAAGACGGAGGATTGAGCAATACTGGACGTATTGCGATTGACGACAACGCAGCCATGCAGAAATTTAACCGACAAGGAAATGTGGAATTAGGGTTGATAGAGTACTAAAGTATTAGAGCCGGCGGAACAACATATAAGCAGAGCGCCCGCGTCGCAACGAACTAGTGTACTGTACCATTCACTTTTGGATAAAGGACGTAGGATGAATTTTCAGTCTGCAAGGGGTCGTCACTCAGCATAGCCGTAGTTATGGTGAGCGACGACAACACAGCAGATGGAAATTCAGACAAGTCATTTGCCGAAATATGAGTGGTACAGTATACCGCGCGACACGGGCTTATTTTTGGGTTTGACAGCGGATATTGAGAGTATTTGCGCGTTTTTTGGATTTGACAAGTCAGAATAGTTATATAGAATAAATGTAACCCTGAATAATGCACAAATATGTGCACAAGAGGAGGAAGTTCATGTCCGAATTTCACAAAGATCTGTTAAATCCCGATTTAAAGGATATACTGGAGACCTTTCAACTTGACAAGGATTATATTCGCGGAGAGGGAACCACGTTAACCGATTCCGAAGGGAATCAATATCTGGATTTCATTGCGCAATACGGGGCGGTATCCTTTGGATACAACCCCCCGTTTATATGGCAAGCGTTGGAAGAAGTAAAGCGGCAGGGACTGCCCAGTTTGGTGCAGCCTTCCTTGCCGGCCAAGGCGCTGCAGTTGGCGAATATGCTGGCGGAATCCTCGCCGGGAGATCTGTGTTACTCCACCTTCTGCCAAAGCGGTACCGAAGCGGTGGAAGCCGCCATCAAGCTGGCCCGCTCTGCTACCGGCCGGGAAATCATTATTTCCACCCGCAACAGTTTTCATGGCAAAACCTTGGGCGCTTTATCCGCCACCGGCAAGGATTCATACCAGACTCCGTTCCGGGCGCCGGCGCCGGGATTTTTAAGGATTCCTTTCAATGATGCGGCGGCTTTGGAAAAAACGCTGACGGATAATGAAGGCCAGGTAGCGGGATTTATCGTCGAACCGGTCCAGGGCGAGGGAGGCATCGTGGTGGCCGCTCCCGGCTATCTGAAAACGGCTCAGGAGCTTTGCCGTGCCCACGGGGCGGTTTTCATCGTGGACGAGGTCCAGACCGGGTTGGGCCGGACCGGTAAATTATTCGCCTGCGAACACGAGCAGGTGGAACCGGATGTGTTGCTGCTGGCCAAAGCGCTGGGAGGAGGACTGCTGCCCATGGGCGTGTGTCTCAGCAGTCCCCGGGTCTGGAATGAAGATTTCGCCATGCTGCACAGTTCGACTTTTGCCAACAACGGCGTGACTTGCTCGGTGGGGATTGCGGTTTTGCAACGGCTCCTGCAGGACGGGCAGGCGCTGATAGAGGAAGTGCGGCAAAAGGGCCGGTATTTGCTGGAACAGGTCAAAAAGCTGCAGCATAAATATCCCCAGGCGGTGAAAGACGTGCGGGGGCTGGGTTTGATGGTGGGGCTGGAATTCAACGACCTGGATGACTGCGGTTCTTTCGATATGACTTATCTGGCGGACCAGGGTGGTTTTACCGCGTTGCTGAGCGGCTTTTTGCTCAATGTTTACGGCATTCGCCTGGCGCCGTTTTTAAATAATTCCATGACCCTCCGGCTGGAGCCGGCGCTGACCGTCAGCTGTGCAGAGATCGACCGGGTAACGGCGGCGCTGGAGGTATGCTGCCAGATCATGCAGTATCGGGATTACAGCAAATTGTACCGGTATTTGCTGGGAGACCGCAGCCCGGTGACAGACGTTCAGGATTATCGGCCCCGCAGCCGTAAAATCAAACATTCGCAATTGGCTCCCGGAGAACAGATCCAACATAAGTTTGCTTTTATCATTCATTATCCGGCGCCGGAAGACGTGGTGCTGAATAATCCTTCGTTTGCTTCCATGAACCGGGAAGAGCTGTACCGGTTTTTACAATGGGAAAGCCTGACCAAAGATCCGGGGATCGTCTGCCATATGCCGGCAATCAGGTCCAGGGACGGCTCCACTGCCGAAGGCTGGCTGATCGGCGTGCCTTTCGGCGGCCGGGAAATCATGGGGCTCTCCCATGACAAGGCGGCGGAGGTAATTGCCCAGGCGGTGGATACGGGCCGGGACCTGGGGGCGGAGATCATCGGTCTGGGAGCGCTGACCTCCGTGGTCACCCGCGGCGGGCGTTCCGTCACCGGCAGGAATGTGGCCATCACCAGCGGCAACAGTTTTACGACCCTGATGGGGGTGGAAGCGCTGCTGCTGGGCGCGGAAAAAATGCATGTGGAGACCATTGCCGCCCGCGGAGGCGTGGTGGGTGCCACCGGCTCCATCGGCCGGGCCTGCGCGCTGATGTTGTCGGAGGAGCTATGCCAGATGACGCTGTTCGGTAATCCGGACCACCCTACTAGCAGCAGCCACCGTCTGCAATCGCTGACCCGGGAGATATTGACTTATGCCCGCCGGCGCATGGAGGCCGGAGAACTGAAAGGCATGAGCCTCTGGCTGGCCGGGATCATGAATGCCCTGAAAAAACGCGGCGACGGACCGGCGCAATCCTGGCTGGACCGGCTGGACCAGGAAGAATATTCGCTGGCGCTGCTCAATGAAATTTGCGCCGGTTTGAACATGGAGAGTCCCATCAGCATCAGTTTGGACATTCACGCTGATCTGCCGGCTTGTAATCTGGTCATCGCCACCAGTAATTCTCCCGAATATCTGATCTTTGCGGAGGACCTCCAGTCGGGGGCGGTAGTGTGCGATGTGGCCCGTCCCTCCGATGTTGACCCGGGAGTATTGGAACGGGACGACGTGTTGATTTTGGAAGGCGGACTGGTGCAGTATCCGGATGAGATCAGCTTCGGCGCCAATCTGGGCTATCGCGACGGCGTCAGCCTGGCGTGCTTGTCCGAAACCGTGCTGCTGGCCCTGGAAGGAGAACGCCAGGATTACAGCATCGGCAACAAGCTGTCGCTGGAAACCGTGCACTATTTCAGAAGCATTGCGCATAAGCACGGGTTTACCCTGGCAGGATTAAAGATGGGCAACCGCGAAATATCTGATGAGGAAATTGAAGGTATATATCATCATTCCCTGCATTTAAAAAGAGCGGGGAATATGTAAGGAGGGCCATGTCCATATGGATTATCAGGAGATCAAGATTGCTCATGACGGCAAATGGTTTTTCGGCGAAGCCGAGATGTTCAGACGCAACATATTGCAGATATTGGCGCAAAATATTATCCGGGATGAGGACGGCGCTTATTACATCGAAATGGGGAAGGAGCGCAACCCGCTCATCGTCGAGGACGTACCTTTTCTGGCCGTCGGCATTGCCGAAGAGAACGATGAACCGGTCAAACTGGTCTTCCATGATCTGCAGGAAATGGAGCTGGATCGTGAATTAAAATTATATATAAAAGACGACGTCCCCTATATCAGCTTTCGCTGGACGGCGGACACACGCCTGAGCCGGGGCGTGTACTGGAAACTCAGCGATTATTTCGATTTCCGGGATAACGGCGAGATCTACATCGTGCCTCCCCGTGCCGGTGGGAAAAAGAACGACACCACCCCCGGCGACGCTTAACCGTCAAGCATTGTTCCAACTTATGAGAAATTATAATGCCTGTTCGGAGGAGAAGCGAAAAATTTTTCCGCGAACCTTTCATTGATTTCCCTGCAAAAAAACTGATTTGATCATGTTGAATGTATAAGGATAAAACGATATGGAATTTTTTCGAAAAAAATTTGTGGGGGCGGCTTTGTATGCCCTGCTGCTAATG
>DATMYB010000602.1:0-7049 GCA_035561215.1 Syntrophomonas sp.
CCACCAAAGCTACCAACGACAGACAGAGGAACAGGAGGGTCCGCTTCGATTCGTCTTTCCACAATGCAATCAAAAACTCCACTCCTTTATACCTATAGGGGTATGTGTATATCTAAGTAAGAGTATACCCCTAGGGGTATACTCTTGTCAATAAAAAAAGCAGCCGGAATACGGCTGCTTTGGCTTGAACAATATTAGGTCATCCTTGAAAAATGCTCAACAGCTTTGGCAAATTCAGAGATGGTCTTGTCGGCGTCACCATGCTCAATCCCCTCACGAACACAGTGGTTCAGGTGTCCCTCCAATACCACTTGACCGACCTTATGAAGCGCCCCTTTTGCGGCGTTGATCTGGATCAGAACGTCCTCACAGGGAATATCTTCATCCACCATTTTGTCG
Organism: Syntrophomonas sp.; assembly: GCA_035561215.1. Classification (GTDB taxonomy): domain Bacteria; phylum Bacillota; class Syntrophomonadia; order Syntrophomonadales; family Syntrophomonadaceae; genus Syntrophomonas_B. The sequence continues at coordinate 400 of DATMYB010000602.1, forward strand.
ATGGCTTTGATTTGCCCCATGATTTTGTTCAGCCTTCTATGAAGGTTATCTGCATCCATACACTGACGCATTTGCTCACCTCCCTAATACCCATAGGGGTATTAAATAAGAATATCATCTTTGTGTAGCTTCGTCAATCCGGTATGGGGAACGTGAACGTCAAACTCCAGTTCATCGATGAGTGTATAGGCATAATGGAATCTAAACTTATTCATAGCGCCTTGTTTTGATACGATATTTTCATTGTGGTTCGTAAGTCATGACCTCGGAAATGAGTTTGTCTTATGGGGTGGGTTCACAACTTATCCTTGTGACTTCCCACCTTTAAGGAACTCGTCTTTTTGATGATTAAACGGGGCACATTGCCCCGTTCTATCATTTCTATTGCATAGATAATGAAACCTACTTCCGGTTAAACCAGGCTATGTCGTCCCGATATTCCATGTCTAGGTCCCCGGTTACGGTCAAATGGTACAAATGGGACATGGCTTCGCCGGCGGCAAACAGCTTTTGCCCCCAGGGAAAGTCTTCCCATTGTTTGTAAGACAGATCCCAGTGCATACGGCTGGCTACCTGGGTGGTATTTAAAGTCTCCGCGCCGACGATGTCCATTACATTATCCAACCGGGCGCGGTGATGGCGCCGAAGTTCTTCGATCCGCCCCCGACAATCGGTGATCACGTAGCGGTGTCCGGGCAGCACGGTGTCTATTTCCAATCCCGCGATTTTTTCCAGGCTTTGCAGATACTGTCCCAGCACGTCCTGGTTGAAGTTCCAGGCGGTTATATTGGGGGTTATTTTGCCCAAAATGTGGTCGCCGGAAAGCAAAAGCTTGTTGCCCTCATCGTACAGGCACATATGACCCGGTGTGTGACCGGGGGTAGCCACACAGCGAAAGCTATAGCCGCCGACCCGAATTTCGCAGCCTTCCTGCACCAGCGTAAGACCGTCATAGATTTCCGAGGCAAACCGGAAACCGGGATGTTTGCCCACATCCTTTTCCACTCCGCTGTCCACCAGTCCGCTAACCGTCAAAAATCCGTTGAACATCTGCCAGTGAGGGCTTTCGCGGCTGGCAGCCACGACCCGCCCGTCAGTTTCGCTCATCCAGACGGTAGTACCGGGGCCGGCCAGGTGTTTGACCAGACCGGAATGATCGGCATGCAAATGGGTGATAAACAAATCGGTATTTTCCATGCTGATGTTCATCTCCCGCAACCCCTGATCCATGGCCTCCCGGGATACTTCCGTGTTGAATCCGGTATCCACCAGCAAGTTTCTCTCCCCGAGGATCAAATATGAATTAGTGGCTTTCAGCGGATTGTTGGGCAGGGGGATCTCGATTCTATAAATCCCCGGCATAACTTGGTCGATCATCATCAATTCTCCTTTACTCCATTTATACCGGTAGTCCCTTACGCCTAAAATATTAATTTCCGCCCGCGCATTCTCCCAAGCAAATAAGGCGGGACGCCTCATCAGCTCATCCCTTGCCCCATCGTTTCTGCCCCTCATGGGGCTATGCGAAGATTCTTCCCGGCGGCTAAAGAAAATGTTGCGGCGCTGCAGACTACCGGGGTTCGTTTCAGCGATTCAGAATCTCCAGGAATTCCTCGCCGCTGATGGTCTCCTTTTCTAGCAGGTAAAGGGCCAGTTCGTGCAGTTTCTCCTGATTTTCCTTAAGAATACTGATAGCTTTATCGTGTGCCTTCTTGATAATGGCAACCACCTCTTCGTCCACCCGGGCCGCGGTGGCTGAGGAACAAGTCAGGGAGGCATCGCCACTCAGATAAGGATTATTGATGGTTTCCAGCGCGGTCATGTCGAAGTTTTCGCTCATACCGAAACGGGTTATCATAGCCCGCGCGATTCTGGTAGCCTGCTCTATATCGTTGGCAGCGCCGGTGGTGGAGATGTTGAAAACCAGCTCTTCCGCTGCCCGTCCACCGGTAAAGGTAACGATCTTGTTGAAGGCCTCTTCCTTGCTCATCAGTTTGCGCTCATCTTCGTCAACCTGCATGGTATAGCCCAAGGCGCCGGAGGTACGCGGCACGATGGTTATTTTGTGCACCGGCGCGGAATCAGACTGACGGGCGGCCACCAGCGCATGACCGATTTCATGATAGGCCACGATTTCTTTTTCCCGAGAGGATATAACCGCATTTTTACGCTGATAGCCGGCGATCACCACTTCCACGCTTTCCTCCAGGTCGCTTTGCTCGATGAGTTTGCGGCCGCAGCGTACCGCCCGCAGCGCGGCTTCGTTGATCATATTGGCCAGATCGGCGCCGGAAGCGCCGGAAGTAGCCCGGGCAATAGCGTTGAAATCAATATTTTTTCCCAGTTTCACATTTTGGGCATGGACTTTGAGGATCGCTTCGCGTCCCTGCAGATCCGGCAGTTCCACCGGAATACGGCGGTCGAAACGTCCCGGCCGCAGCAGGGCCTTGTCCAATATTTCTGGACGGTTGGTGGCGGCCAGGATGACTACGCCTTTTTTGCCGTCGAAGCCATCCATTTCGGTCAGCAGTTGGTTGAGGGTCTGTTCCCGTTCGTCGTTGCCGCCGAAATTGCCGGCGTCCCTCTTCTTGCCGATGGTATCAATCTCGTCGATGAATACGATGCACGGGGCTTTATCCACGGCCTGCTTAAACAAATCGCGGACCTTGGCTGCACCCATGCCCACAAACATTTCCACGAATTCGGAACCGGAGATGGAGAAAAACGGCACCTTGGCTTCTCCTGCCACCGCCCGGGCCAGCAACGTTTTGCCGGTACCCGGAGGACCGACCAGCAAAGCGCCCTTGGGCAACACCGCACCGATCTGAGTGTATTTGCCCGGGTCGTGGAGGAAATCCACGATTTCATTCAGAGCTTCCTTGGCTTCGTCCTGTCCGGCCACATCGGCGAAAGTTTTCCCGGTCTGGGCTTGCACATAGATTTTGGCGTTGCTTTTGCCAAATTGCATGAAGTTGCCGCCGCCCATGCGCCCCTGCATTTGTTTGGATAGAAGCTGTCCCAATCCGATGAAGATAAATATGGGCAGGATCCAGGTCAGCAGAAAACTCGTCAGCGGCGACATTTGTTTGGCATTCACCTGGGAAAATTCGATCTTGTTCTTGCTGTTATAGAGGCGGTTGACCAGCTCCGGGTCGTTCATGATCTTGGTCACATAAGTCTTATTGCTGCCGTTTTCACCTTTCATTACAAAAGCGATCTGGCCTTGACTCTGCTGCACTTCCACTTTCGTTACCTTGCCGCTGTCGATGGATTTCAGGAAGGTGCCATAATCGACTTCGGTGACCTGCGAGTTTATAAACATGGGGACAACCAACATATTCAGCAACAATATAATAGCTAGGGAAACGATATAGTAATAAATCAAAGGTTTGCGATCAGGCTTCTTTTCTTCCACAGCATGTTCCCCCTTTGCGTCGAATTTCGCTCCCGGCTGTCTTTATTTTGCGCGGGAGCTATGATATTATCATATACATTACGCTGCAAGCCTAAACTAAGATTACACTTGCGGGCGCGTTTCGTCCATTTAATTTATTATCTGCTATAATTGTTTTATTCAATTCCGGATAAAGGATTGGGTATTGAATGCGTAAACTAATCAATATTATCTTCAGCCGATTATTTTTGTTCGGATTTGCCATCCTCGTCCAATTGCTGGCCTTGATTCTGGTAATATGGCGGTTCAGCAATTACTTCGTGGTCTTTTACGGTATCTGCGCCGCAGCCAGTCTGGTGGCCGTACTGGTGATTTTGAACGCCAAAGGCAACCCGGCCTATAAACTGGCCTGGGTCGTTCCTATTTTAGTCTTTCCCATTTTCGGCGGTTTGTTTTACTTGATGTTCGGCGGCAACAAATCCAGTAAAAAAAACCGGCGCAAAATGAAAATCATCGGCAGTAAAATGCAGCAGATGCTGACCCAGGAAGGCATGATTATGAACCAGCTCGGTCAAACCAACCCCAAAGCCGCCAATCAAGCCCGATATATTTACAACTACTCCTCCTGCCCGGTTTACGATTTGACCACTTCCGAATATCTGACCCCCGGCGAGAAGAAATTCGAGCGGCTGCTGGAAGAACTGAAAAAGGCCCAGCGTTATATCTTCATGGAATACTTCATTATTGAGGAAGGAATCATGTGGAACGCAGTGCTGGAAGTGCTGGCGGAGAAAGTAAAATGCGGCGTGGACGTCAGATTGATTTACGACGATGTGGGCTGCCTGCTTAAGTTGCCTTACGGCTATGATCAGAAGCTGGAGCGTATGGGGATCAAATGCTGCATATTCAACCCTTTCCGGCCGGTTTTATCCGTTCGTCTCAATAACCGCGACCACCGCAAAATCGTGGTGATCGACGGCCACACTGCCTTTACCGGCGGCATTAATCTGGCCGATGAATACATCAACGCCTATGTACGCTTCGGTTACTGGAAAGACGCGTCCATCATGATCCAAGGCGAGGCGGTCTGGAGCTTTGTGGTCATGTTCCTGTCCCTGTGGGAGTGGATGCGCGGGGGCAACGAAGATTACGAACAATATAGGCCTTGGCCGGAGCATACCCGCGATTTTACTTCGGACGGCTTTGTACAGCCTTTTACCGACAGCCCCTTTGACGATGAGGATCTCAGCGAATCGGTTTACCTGAATCTGATCAATCAGGCGGAACGCTACGTTTATATCAATACGCCCTACCTCATTCTGGATAACGAAATGCAGACGGCGCTGCGGCTGGCGGCCAAGCGGGGGGTGGATGTGCGCATCGTCACCCCGTACATCGCGGATAAATGGTACGTACATTCCGTAACCCGCTCCAATTACATGGTATTGCTCGAATGCGGCGTCAAAATTTACGAATACACGCCCGGCTTCATTCATTCCAAAACTTTTGTGGTGGACGATCTGTTCGCGGTGGTGGGCACCATCAATCTCGACTACCGCAGCCTGTTTTTGCATTTCGAGTGCGGCGTCTGGCTGTACCGCAGCAGCAGCGTATTCGAGGTTAAATCGGATTTTGTGGAGACTCTGGAGGTTTGTCAGAATATCACCCTGGAAGACTGCCGCCGGGCCAAATGGTACACCCGCATGACGCGATCCGTGCTTAGAATGTTCGCACCGCTGATGTAGCATGACCATGCGGATAAAATAGTACTGACTGCGAGTTCCCTGTTTTTCAGCTACTCTATACAAATGTTGGCAATTATGATACGATTGGAAAAACCCAGGAAAGGAGTTGTTTTGTAGATGTGTCCGATTATGGCTGTAAAAATTAACGGCAGAGAAACTTTTGCCCCGCAAGTGCAGGAGATCCTTACCCAGTACGGATGCAACATCAAAACCAGAGTAGGTTTTCACGAGGCGGCTGAAGACCAATGTACCATGGACGGGATCCTGGTCCTGCAAGTTTGCGGCGCCAACGAGGAAATCGAAGCCATGTTCAGCGCGCTGAACAAACTGGACGGGGTAACGGCGAAATTTATCGAGTTTTAAAAACAGCTATTATAACAAGCCATGTAACAGAAGGGGTCCTGCCCTTCTGTTTTTTTGTATCCACAAATCCTCGGCATCCGGCTCGAACCGGCATATCGACAGAGGAAAAGGGGCAAACGGAATCCACCGTTGGATGTACTCACTGTCCGAACAGCGGATTAATAAATATTTGCTTTGCGGCCGCTTTTTATCCGCGCATAAAGACGACGGCAATGACCAGCGCCCCCAAGGCGAACCGATACCAGGCAAAGGGCAGATAACTCTTGCTCTGAACGTATTTCAACAGCACATAGATACTGGCCAGCCCGGTAATGGCCGACACCAGCATACCCACCACAAAATTGATGTTGATCATGGCGGGATTAGCCAGTACGTCCGGCATTTTAACCAGCGCCGCGCCCAAAATAATCGGTGTGGAAAGCAGGAATGAGAATCTGGCGGCGCTCTCACGGGTAAGTCCGGCCAGCAAACCTACGGTAATGGTAATACCTGAGCGGGACACACCCGGAATGATAGCCATCGCCTGTGATACGCCGATCCACATGGCGGTGGAAAAACTGATATCTTCAATGTCTGTGGTTTTGCGGCTTTTTTGGTCCGCCAGGTACAAAATAACTCCCATAACAATCAGCATGGCCGCAATCAGCAAAGGTGTCCTGAAAACACTCTCGGCGTAGCTTTCCAATAGGAATCCGATCAAGCCCCCGGGTATGCAGGCCGCCACCAGATACCAGAACAACCGTCCGTCAGTGCTTCTAACATTGGTCAATCCGGATGAGATCAGATTCACCCAGTCCTTCCAGAAATATATAATAACCGCCAGCAGGGTTCCCAGGTGCAGAGCCACGTCAAAGGTCAGGCCCGGATCGTGCCAGTTAAACAGCCACGGCACCAATACCAGATGCGCCGAGCTGGAAATAGGCAGAAATTCTCCCAGACCCTGTACCAACCCCATGATGATCGACTGAAATAACGTCAAGCTTTTATACCTCCCCGGTCAGATTTATGCACCGCCACACATGTCCCATGCGGGCGACAGATTGACTGCCGGCATCGGCAGCCCTATAAAACTCATACTCTTTAATATTAAACACTATTATATGAATTAACGCCAATAAAATCACATTTTTATTCATCAAACCTAGTAC
>DATMYB010000603.1:0-2856 GCA_035561215.1 Syntrophomonas sp.
GCTTAATATCTCTATTATACAATTTCCCATTAGGCGCTTTATCCCAAACCGTCATCTTTACTCTTTCTGAGGAAATATCATAAATTAGACGTCCATTTCCATCATACACTAAAGTGTGTCCCGCGTCAGTCTTAACATAACTGTTTGCCGTTCCTTCCAAAGGACGATTCGCACCACTTCTACCGCCTGATTTTAACAGTCCTTCGTTCTTTAACTTACTTAACATGCTCGCATCTAGCTCGGATGCTTTGGTTACGTTTCTTGAAAGGTTTAATACAGTCTTCCCCGCACCCTCAGGTGGAAGAATATATAGCTCAGATTAAAGGTGAGAAACCATATTCACTTTTAAAAATTATAGCACAATTTTATGATGTCTCGTTTTAACCATTATTGTTCATCTGTAGCATGATCCACCGCCACAAAAGGGCGATACTCCGTCTTGTTCTTCATCATGCCGTAAACGATATTCACCAAGCGCCGCATAATGCAGACCAATGCCTGTGATTTCGTCTTGCCTTCGCTGATTTTCCGCTGATAGTAGGCGTAAAATACAGGCTGATTCGGCTTTCCTGTCCTCGGAACCGTGACCATGGAAACTGCCAGAAAATAGAACAGTCCGTGCAGTTCCCGATTTCCTTGCTTTGAACTTTGCTCCTTGCCTTTGCCGCCAGAACTGAACTTGATTGGTGCAATTCCCGAATAACGAGCCAGTTTATCAGCACTTGGAAAGCGGCGTATGTCGCCGATTTCGGCAATCAGCTTACTTGCTGTGGCTATACTGACGCCCGGTATCGTTGTCAGTTTGAAGTCAAAATACTTCAGCATCCTTTCGATTTCAGAATCGACCAGAGCTATTTCTTCCTTCTGCTGCTCAAGGCAGCGTGCAAGGCTTTGGGTGATGAAATCCCTTGGCTCCTGATAGTCCCGTATCGTGTCACCGTCATTATGAACGCAATCTATGATAAATTGAGCTTTGCTTTTTGAAAAGTTGCTTGCAATGGCTTTCAGTTCCGCTGTCAATTCTTCTGCTGATTTATTTTCCAGGTGGCCTGGTGACGGGTAGTTTTTCCAGAAATACAGAGCCGTCTTCCGGTCAATATCACAGAAAAAGGGTAGCTTGGATATGCAAGAGAAACCTGCTCATGCAAACCATTTTTCAGCCGGATACCATCTTTGACGAGGGTGTCCCGGCGGTTGACCAACTGGGACAATGTCCAATGGCTGTCCTCCGGCTTTGCGTCGGGCAGGGTGTGAAGCTGGTTGATCAGCACCGTTGCCACGCAATAAGCGTCGTGCTCATCGTTTTTTTTCATCATGGGCGCACTTTTACGCTGATCATAAGCCAGGGACGGATTCACGTCCTTCACTGTGTACCCTTTTTCAATCAGCCAAACGGCAAGGCTTCTGCCGTAGCCGTAGGCGTTTTCCAAGCCATAAATCGGAGAGAGTCCCAGTCTTATGGCTGCTTTGTCTACCTTCTTTGCCAGCTTAATAAACTCGCTGGGCTTGTTTTCAATCGTTATTACGTCCAGTTTCTCGTTCCAGCAGTTCGCCAATACAGCGGTATGGGTATCCTTGTGCAAATCCATACCGACATAAAGGTAGTTTTCTCTTTTCTGCATATCATCCCTTCTTTTTTCCTGTCCTCCGCTCCAAGCCCCAAGTACCGGCAACCTCAGATGATAGCGTTAGTCTTTTCAGACCCGCAAGGGCGCGACAGCCTATCTACGCAAGACTCACAGTTTCAAACAGGTTATTTTCACTTTGGTGTGTGATGTTAACTCTGCCTGAAATGGATTGCAAGTCATTTCTGCGGTTTGTCTCCAAACTGTCACATTCAGAAAAAAGAAATTTCGGGATTTTTTTACCCCCTGGTACCCCCCTCTGGCGCAAATGATACACCATGTCGGAATTTATGTCAATTACATCCAGTTTACAAGTTTATTGCTGGCAGGTTACAGGATTTGTGCGTTCCACAAGTATTCTCTTTATCCATCAGCAAAATGCTTAACGCCATGAGCCATCGTGTGCCCCTGTGTCGCGTTTTGGTCACCGCTATAGGGGTGTTGCCCCATTATAGGAAAATCGGAGCAAGTTTGGGAGATTTCTACCGAGGATTGCCCACGAGACCATTTGCCAATCTTCTTAATCATCATTCTCTCTTTTGACCCCTTTTTGAAGGATAACCCGTAATTCGAAAAAAGAGCAGGATAAAGCGAGGTGGTCGCAAGCGCCCCCTCGCAGCCACAAACGCCGGCAGTGCCGGCGTTGTAGCAGTTCGGTTTAGGGTGCTGTAAAACAACTTTTGTGCTGTGTTGGTGGCTGTGAATGACGAGAAACCCGCATTTCTAGCCTTTTTTATAGGTGCTGTGCAGGGCTTATTTGTCTCCTCCACATCAAATGCCGTGTTAACAACTCCATCCCCTGTCATATTTCGCAAGAAGATGGTCGCAGTATCTGAAACCATGTGGTCAGATACTTTTCATTCTTGAGAGAGTATCTCCCTTTCAGCTTTTTCAAACTCTTCTATAGCGATATCATCATCGTTATAATAATCTTCCCAAAACCCTGCTCTTGACCAAAGTTTAGGCAATATGGAGTATGACCCGTCCTTTTCTTTACTTATCACCCAACATGCAGGCAGCTTTTCTGAGGTGATTTCAAATAATTTAGCCGGAAACGGTACCACATTACCCTCGTTATCCTTTATTCGATAAAGTGTAAAGTCCCCGATAGATTCACTAAAGGATGATTCTGATTTATCATAGAATTCTATGGCTAACACAGTATATTCCATGCCTGCCTTTAAGCTCTGGTATCCGCCCTCTCCGTTTAATCTTTTAGTATCAATACATC
>DATMYB010000604.1:0-10634 GCA_035561215.1 Syntrophomonas sp.
CCGTGGTCCCCGCAGGGGGCTTTTTGGACGCTCTGCCCTGCAAAAACTGATAATTCGTTGGTAGAATGTATAAACATAAAGGAGCACTTGGCGCTGAGCCTGGCGACAAATGTTTATACATTCCACATGATTAAATCAGGCTTTTTGCAGGGGAATCTTATTTACATATTTTTAAGGTGCTCAACCACCAAGTCTCCCATTTCCGCCGTGCCCACCAGCTTGCAGCCGGCTTCGGCCAGATCCGGGGTACGGTAACCACCTTCGATAACCAGGCTTACGGCGTCTTCGATCATTTTGGCTTCCTTTTCCAGGCTGAACGAATACCTCAGCATCATGGCCGCCGACAAAATCGTAGCCAGCGGATTGGCCTTATTCTGCCCGGCTATGTCCGGTGCGCTGCCATGAGAAGGTTCATACAGTCCCACCTCTCCGCCGATAGAGGCGCTGGGCAGCATGCCGATGGACCCGGTCAGCATGGAAGCTTCGTCGGTCAGGATATCGCCGAACATATTTTCCGTTACAATCACGTCGAATTGCTTGGGATTGCGAATCAGCTGCATGGCGCAGTTGTCCACATACATATGAGACGTTTCCACGTCGGGATACGCTTGGGCCAGCTCGGTCACGGTTTCCCGCCACAGCCGCGACGTTTCTATCACATTGGCCTTGTCCACCGAACATAATTTATGTCTGCGCTTGCGGGCCACCTCATAGGCATAGCGCACGATCCGCTCTATTTCATAAGTGGAATAACTGAGCAGGTCGGTAGCCTTGACACCACCGTCAATCTTCTCCCGGGTTTTCTCCCCGAAATATAATCCCCCGGTCAGCTCGCGAATGACGATTAAATCCACCCCGGCAATGATTTCTTCTTTGAGGGTAGACGCGTGGGTGAGCCCCGGAAACAGAAAACAGGGTCGTAAATTGGCGTAAAGTCCCAATTCTTTCCGCAACGGCAGCAGTGCCCCTACCTCCGGGCGCAGGTGAACCGGCAATTGCTCCCATTTCGGACCTCCGATTGCTCCTAACAGCACGGCGTCAGACTCTCTGCAAATCTGCAGGGTCTCTGCCGGCAGAGGATGGCCCACCGCATCATAAGCCGCTCCGCCCACCAGGGCTTCGGTAAATTGAAATTGATGACCATACCTGTCTCCCACCGCCCGCAGCGTTTTCAAAGCTTCGGGTACTATTTCCGCGCCGATTCCGTCGCCGGGCAGAACCGCAATTTTATACATCGATCCTGTCTCCTTCCAAGTCTTTATATGCTAATATCATCATTGTGAGATTTTGTCCCGCACATATTCAATCAGTCCGCCCTTGTCCATGATCTGCTGCATAAATTCCGGAAACGGCGCCGCCTGGTAGCTCTCTCCGGTTCTCAGGTTGTAAATCCGGCCTGATTCCAGCTCCACTTCCACTTGATCCCCCTCCTGGATACCATCCACCGCTTCGGCCGATTCCAGAATAGGCAGGCCGATATTTACCGCATTCCGATAAAAAATGCGGGCAAAGGATTTGGCAATTACGCAGGACACTCCGGCGGCTTTAATAGCAATGGGCGCATGTTCCCGGGAACTGCCGCAACCGAAATTCTTTTCCGCCACGATGATGTCCCCTGCTTTAACTTTATCGGGAAACCGGGGATCGGCATCTTCCATGCAATGCCGGGCCAATTCGGCCGGATCGAAGGTATTGAGATACCGGGCCGGTATGATCGCGTCAGTATCGATGTCATTACCGAATTTGTAAACCTGTCCGCTAAATTTCATAACCACAAACCTCCTGGCTCAAACTCACACATACTACCTGCAAAAATACGGAACACCCAAAACTTTCATTGCCGCCGGTTCACCGGCTAATTGGCCAGCTCCACCGGTCCAACCTTATCAACCGGTTCGTTTTCCCTGCCTTGTCTTTAGTGTACTCTGTCAACCCTAATTCCACATTTCCTTGTCGGTTAAATTTCTGCATGGCTACGTTGTCGTCAATCGCAATACGTCCAGTATTGCTCAATCCTCCGCCTTGCCCTGCAGAAATTTCCCTCGACAAATAATATGCGGACTTAGGGTTGACAGAGTACTAGGATGCTTCCCGGCGGAATAAAATCCTCAGATGTCACCAACAACTATATTTCCCAGGGAGCGGTTATCCTGCCTTTAATGGCGCTGGCGGCCGCCACCGCCGGATTGCACAGATAGACTTCACTTTCCGGATGCCCCATCCTGCCGACAAAATTTCGGTTAGTGGTAGCCAGGGCTCTTTCTCCCTTGGCCAGGATTCCCATGTGCCCGCCCAGGCAAGGACCGCAGGTAGGAGTACTCACCACCGCTCCGGCTTCGACGAATGTTTCAATATAGCCGCGGCGCAGCGCTTCCAGATAAATGGCCTGGGTGCCGGGGAAAATAATAGCCCGCAGTTCCGGATGGACTTGGCGTCCTTTGAGGATAGCCGCGGCCGTTTCCATATCTTCAATTCTGCCGTTGGTGCAGGAACCAATCACTACCTGGTCCAGGGCTACATCTGCCGCCTCGCTTACGGGTTTGGTGTTTTCAGGCAGATGCGGGAACGCCACCAGCGGTTCCATTTTCGAGACGTCGTATTCCCTGACCTCGGCATAAACGGCGTCCGGGTCTGATTGGTAAATGGTATAAGGCCGTTTGGCTCTTCCCTTTACATAAGCCAGGGTAATGTCGTCCGGGGCAATGATCCCGTTTTTCCCGCCGGCTTCAATGGCCATGTTGGCCATGGTAAAACGGTTGTCCATGGAGAGAGCGGAAATTGCCTCACCGCAAAATTCCATGGACATGTACCGGGCTCCGTCCACACCAACGTCACCGATAGCCCGCAGGATAAAATCCTTGCCCCCCACCCAGCGCGGAGTTTGACCGTAATAAATCAACTTAATGCTTTCCGGCACTTTAAACCAGGCTTCTCCGGTAGCCATGCCGGCGGCCATGTCGGTGGAACCCACGCCGGTAGCAAAGGCTCCCAGCGCCCCGTAAGTGCAGGTATGGGAATCTGCTCCGATAACCAGATCTCCGGGACCGACCAAACCCTGTTCGGGCAACAGGCAATGCTCGATGCCCATGGCGCCGATTTCAAAATAATTGGTAATACCGTAGCCCCGGGCAAATTCGCGTACTGTTTTAGCCTGCTCGGCCGATTTGATATCCTTGGCGGGGGTAAAATGGTCAGGAACCAGTACCACCCGTTCCTGATCGAACACTTGGTTAAGACCGAGCTTGCTAAACTCTGCTATGGCCACCGGCGCGGTAACATCATTGCCCAGAACCAGGTCCAGTCCGCAATTGATTAATTCGCCGGGCTCAATATGATCCCGGCCCGCATGTGCGGCCAAAATCTTCTGACTGATGGTCATTCCCATTGGGGTTCCTCCTTGCTGTTTCTCTCCGTCCTGGCCTATCGACGGACGGAAGGTATTTAGCCGGGTTGATTGTCTTCCAACTGTTTTTCGTAGTAATATTTGTTGATGGCATTGATATATGATTTTACACTGGCTTCAATGATATCGGTGCTGAGCCCGCGGCCGTTATAGATTTTGTCTTCGATTTCCACCTTGGACAGCACTTCTCCCAGGGCGTCCTTGCCGCCGGTCACTGCGTTCAGCTTGTATTCCAATAACTTCCCGTAAATATCGGTTATCTTATCCACGGCATGGCATGCCGCCTCCATTGGTCCGGAACCGGTAGCGGCGGATTCAAAGGGCATATCGTCGATCCGCAGCTTTACGGTTGCCGTCGGTATAATATTGGTCCCGCTGGAAATATGGAGGTATGCCAAACTAAACCGTTCCGGGATGGCACGGCCTTGATCCGTGACCAAAGCTTCGATATCTTCGTTGCTGATTTCTTTTTTCTTGTCGGCCAAATCCTTGAACTTGACGAAAGCCTTCTGCAACTCCTCATCGCTGAGGATATAGCCGAGTTCTTCCAACCGCGCTTTGAAAGCGTGCCGGCCGGAATGCTTGCCCAATACCAGATTGCTTTTAAAGACTCCTACCAGTTCCGGACTCATAATTTCATAAGTGCTTCTTTCCTTTAATACTCCGTCCTGATGGATGCCAGCCTCGTGTGAAAAGGCGTTGTTGCCGACAATGGCCTTGTTGGGTTGTACCGGCATGCCGGTAAGAGTGCTGACCAGACGGCTGGTGCGATAGATTTCATCATATTTTATCTTCAATTCTTTCTGGTAAAAGGAATGCTTGGTATACAGAGCCATAATGATTTCTTCCAGGGAAGCGTTGCCGGCTCTTTCGCCGATACCGTTCACGGCGCATTCGATCTGCCGGGCGCCGTTAACCACTCCGGCCAGGGAGTTGGCCACCGCCATGCCCAGATCGTCATGGCAGTGCACGCTGAAAATAGCCTGGTCGCTGTTGGGAACTCGCTCGATCATGGTTTTCATAAAGTGTCCGAATTCATCCGGCACCGCATAGCCCACCGTATCCGGCAAATTGACGACTTTGGCTCCGGCCGCAATTACCGCCTCTACCACCTGGGCCAGGAAATCATAGTCGCTGCGGGTGGCGTCTTCCGCTGAAAACTCAATGTTGGAACAATAACGGCCGGCATATTTAATCGCTTCCACTGCCTGGGCCAGCATTTCTTCCCTGCTCTTTTGCAGCTTATATTTAAGATGGATATCGGAACTGGCCAGGAAGATATGAAGGCGCGGATTTTCCGCATATTTCAACGCTTCCCAAGCCCGGTCGATATCTGCCTGGGTAGCCCGGCACAGACCGGCAATTACCGGTCCTTTAACATTCTGGGCGATGGATTTGACCGCCTGAAAATCGCCGGGGGAAGCCATGGGAAATCCGGCTTCTATTATATCTACCCCTAACCGGGCCAGTTGCTGGGCAATTTCTTTTTTCTCCTCCACATTCAGACTGACCCCGGGCGATTGTTCACCGTCGCGCAGCGTGGTGTCGAAAAAGTATACTCTATTTTTATTGTCCATATTATCAAAACCTCTCCCTGGATTTGGTGAAGGAGGAACTGCGCTTATTTGTTTTCCTTAACCAGAGCATTGCCGGATTTTAACCAAGGCATCATGGCGCGCAGCTCTGCTCCCACTTTTTCGATCATATGCTCCTTGCCCTGTCTCTTCAGCGCATTAAATTGCGGGCGGCCGGTCTGGTTTTCCAGTAGCCAGTCCTTGGCAAACTTGCCGTCCTGGATTTCAGCCAGGGCTTCCAACATGGCATAGCGTGCTTCCTCACCGATAACCTTGGGCCCGGTAATATAATCGCCCCATTCGGCCGTATCGGAAACGGAAAAGCGCATGTTGCTCATACCGCCCTCATACATCAGATCCACTATCAGCTTAAGTTCATGGAAGCATTCGAAGTAGGCTATTTCCGGCTGATATCCGGCTTCCACCAAGGTTTCGAATCCGGTTTTCACCAGTTGGGTTACGCCGCCGCAGAGTACGCATTGTTCGCCGAAAAGATCCGTCTCGGTTTCTTCCTTGAAGGAGGTTTCCAGTACGCCGGCGCGGGTAGCGCCGATGCCTTTGGCATAAGCTAACGCCAGTTCCTTGGCCTGGCCGGTATAATTCTGCTGTACCGCAATCAAAGCAGGAACGCCGGCGCCGTCTTCATACATCCGGCGTACCAGGTGACCGGGGCTTTTGGGAGCGATCATGAAAACGTCCACATTGGCGGGGGGCACGATCTGACCGAAATGGATGTTAAAGCCGTGAGAAAATACCAGGGCTTTGCCTTCTGTCATATACTGGGCGATTTCTTCCCGATATACTTTAGCCTGCGCTTCATCGGGCAGAAGAACTTGAATAATATCGCCTTGCTGCGCCGCTTCAGATACGGTCATAGGCTGGATGCCTGCGGCAAGAACCCGATCCCATTCCGCCTGGCTGGCGTCGTTAAAAGGTTTGCGCAATCCGACTACGACTTTTACTCCACTTTCGTGAAGATTTTGGGCTTGGGCGTGTCCCTGGGAACCAAATCCCATCACCGCCACGGTTTTGCCCTTTAAAAGCTCCAGATTCGCATCATTATCATAGTACATTTTCGCCATTTCAATATCCTCCTTAAAATATAATCTGTTATCTGCTGCCGCGAACCATCGCGACTTTTCCGGTACGTACCATTTCAACTATCCCAAAAGGCCGCAATGAATCTTCAATTGCGTCGATTTTGTTCTCATCGCCGGTGACTTCAATAATTAAAGAATTTTTGCCGATGTCAACGATGCGGGCGCGGAAAATATCAACAATCTGAACGATCTCCGCCCTCACCGTGTTGTCCGCCCGTACCTTGATCATGGCCAGTTCCCGTTCCACCGCTTTTTCCTGGGTTATATCGATAATCTTGATGACCTCCACCAGCTTATGGAGCTGCTTGGTCACCTGCTCGATAATACGGTCGTCGCCTTCAACCACGATGGTCATGCGGGAAATGTCGGAAGCTTCCGTACGTCCCACTGTGAGACTGTCAATGTTATAGCCCCGGCGGCGAAACAAGGTGGCGACTTTAGTCAATACCCCCGGCCGGTTCTCAACGGTGACAGAAAGAGTATGCTTAGTCATCGGCTTCACCTCCCAGCATATTGTTGATCGCCTCTCCGGGCGGCACCATCGGATATACATTGGCACTGCGATCCACCCAGAAGTCGATGATCACCGGACGGTCTTTGACCTCTAAAGCCCTTTGCAAGGCTTCGTCGATCTCCTCCATGCGTTTGACCCGCATTCCTACCGCTCCATACGCTTCGGCTAATTTTACAAAATCCGGCTGACAGGTCATATCGGTGTGGGAATAGCGTCCTCCGTAAAACAGGCCCTGCCATTGCCGCACCATGCCCAAATAATGATTGTTTAGAATACAGATGATGACAGGAAGTTTATACTGCATGGCCGTCCCCAGTTCCTGAATATTCATTTGAATGCTGCCATCCCCGGCAATATTAATGACCGTCTTGTCGGGGCAGGCGACCTTGGCGCCAATAGCGGCCGGAAACCCGTACCCCATCGTTCCGAGTCCGCCTGAGCTGATGAAGCTGCGGGGGTAGCGGAATTTATAAAATTGGCTGGTCCACATCTGATGCTGGCCGACCTCGGTAGCGATAATCGCATCCCCGTTGGTCAGATCGCTGATTTTTTCAATAATATGCTGAGGCGGTATACGTCCTTCTGTGGAAGCTGCATAACTGAGCGGATATTCGTCTTTCCATCTTTCAATGGTCTCCAGCCATTCTTTATGGGGGCTGGGCTCCAGTCGCGGTAACAGACCCCGCAGGATTTCCTTGACATCTCCGACGATAGGAACGTCGACACAAACATTTTTACCAATTTCCGCCGCATCTATGTCCATATGAATGACTTTGGCATGGGGCGCAAATTCGGCGATTTTTCCGGTTACGCGATCATCAAACCGGACCCCCATGGCAATCAGCACATCGCATTCCCCGATGGAATAATTGGCGTAACGGGTGCCGTGCATACCCAGCATGCCCAAATACAAGGGGTGATATCCCGAAAAGGCGCCCATTCCCATAAAAGTCGTAGTGACCGGTATGTTCATTTTTTCAGCTACGGCCAGCAATTCTTCCGCCGCGCCTGAGGCTATCACTCCACCCCCCGCATAAATAACCGGCCGCTCGGCGGCATTGATCAAATTGGCGGCGGTAAGCACCTGCCCGGAATTATAACCTTTCAATACCCGATAACCGCGAATGCTGATTTCTTCTACCGGACCGTCAAATTCAATTTCTCTTTCCATGATGTCTTTGGGCAAATCTATCAGCACCGGACCGGGGCGGTTGGTATTGGCGACATAAAAAGCTTCTCTGACTACTTGGGCCACATCCTCGGTTCGCTCCACCAGATAACTATGTTTGGTTATAGGCAGGGCTATTCCAGTTATATCGGCTTCCTGAAAAGCATCGCTGCCGATCATTGGGGTAGTTACCTGTCCGGTAATTACGACCATGGGAATGGAATCCATACAAGCAGTAGCTATGCCGGTAACCAAATTGGTAGCCCCCGGGCCTGAAGTCGCGATACAGACTCCGGTTTTGCCGGTAGCACGCGCATAACCGTCCGCGGCGTGGGCTGCTCCTTGTTCATGTCGAACCAATATATGCTGAATCGGGGAATTGTACAGCGCATCATAAATGGTTATGGCCTGGCCTCCAGGATAGCCAAATACAACATCAACTCCTTCAGCCTGCAAGCAACGCAGCAGGATATCGGCACCTCTTAATTTCACAACCATCACCTCTTTACTTGATTTCTTACTCATCTATGTTCATCGTTTTCAAGATGCACTTATTTAAAATCACATCAGTTGTTTAGATAACCTAGTAGTCTGCGTCGCCTAAAAGTTTAGGTTATCCGCCGAGAAAAATTTTTGCAGGGCAAGGCGGAGGATTGAGTAATACTGGCCGTATTGCGATTGACGACAACGAAGTCCTGCGAAAATTTAGCCGGCGGGAAGCGAAGTTTTAGGTGACGCAGGCTACTGGTACTCTGTTCAGTAAAATACATTTTAATTAATAATAGCGGGCTTTTGATGGCCCGCTAACATCATTTTTCTCCCGTCCGGAGAATATTATTTTGCAAATATTGCACCGGTACTGGCTGATTGAACCATCTGCGCATAGCGCTTCATATATCCAGTTTTGATTTTAAGGTCCGGGATTTTCCATTTACCTCTTCTGACCTGCAGGATATCGTCTTCCACCAATAGCTCCAGCTGCAGAGCCGGGATATCTATTCGAATCAGATCTCCTTCCTCAACCAGGGCAATAGCGCCACCGGCCGCCGCTTCAGGTGAAACGTGTCCAATGGACGCTCCGCGGGTAGCGCCGGAAAAGCGTCCGTCGGTAATAAGGGCCACATCTTTATCCAGGCCCATCCCGGCTATGGCGGAAGTAGGGGTAAGCATTTCCCGCATGCCCGGCCCGCCGCGGGGGCCTTCATTGCGTATAACGATTACGTCTCCGGCTTTAATATTGCCGGCCAGGATAGCCTCCACTGATTCCTCTTCCGATTCAAATACCCGGGCCGGGCCCTGATGCTGCATCATTTCAGGAGCGACTGCTCCCTTTTTGACTACCGCTCCCTCCGGGGCCAGGTTGCCAAATAGTATTGCCAGACCGCCGCTTTCACTATACGGTTCGCTTACGGGGCGAATGACTGAATAATCCCGTACCGGAGACGATTTGATATTCTCGCCCACGGTCGATCCGGTTACGGTCATAGCGTTGCGCTTGATCAGGCCTTTTTTATCCAGTTCGTTAAGTAAGGCCTGCACTCCGCCTGCCCGGTATAGATCTTCCATATGATGACTGCCGGCAGGGCTTATTTTGCATAAATGCGGAGTCACCGCACTGATTTCATTGAACTTCTCCAGCGAGATATCTACCCCGGCTTCACTGGCGATGGCCATTAGATGAAGCACTGAATTGGTGGAACAGCCGATGCCCATGTCGATACACATGGCGTTATGGAAAGCCTCCGGGGTCATTATATCGGCCGGACGTAAATCCTTTTCCACCAGCTCCATGATCTGCATTCCCGCCGACTTGGCCAGCCGGATACGCTCCGATAAAACCGCCGGAATCGTGCCGTTGCCAGGCAAACCCAGGCCCAGGGCCTCGGTCAGGCAGTTCATGGAATTGGCGGTAAACATGCCGGAGCATGAACCACAACTGGGGCACGCATTGTCTTCCAGCCGGCTCAGTTCTTCCGGACTGATCCTGCCGCTGGCGGCTGCGCCGACCCCTTCAAATACCTGGGTAACGCTTACTCTGCTGTCTTCCATATGTCCGGCCAGCATCGGTCCGCCGCTGATAAAAATCGAAGGTACGTTCAGGCGGGCGGCTGCCATCAACATACCCGGCACGATTTTGTCGCAATTGGGTATAAAGACCAGACCGTCAAAAGCGTGGGCTATGGCCATAATCTCAACGGAATCTGCAATCAACTCCCGGCTGCCCAAAGAATATTTCATACCGATATGATTCATGGCGATACCGTCGCAAACGGCAATCGTCTGGAACTCAAACGGGACTCCTCCCGCCATCCTTATACCGGCTTTAACCGCCTGGGAAATTTTATCCAGGTTAATATGACCCGGAACAATATCGTTCCAAGAATTAACGACGCCGATAAAAGGCCGTTTCATTTCTTCATCCGTCAGTCCCAAAGCCCTGAACAAAGCCCGGTGAGGCGCTTTTTCCAGACCTTCTTTAACCAAATCGCTTCTCACGGTCAAATCCCTCCTGTTTAGTGGTATTAGTGTTTTCAAAAAATTCCAATTATCTTAAAAATGATAACAAAAAAACCCTCGTCCTCATCAGGGACGAGAGTTATTCCCGCGGTACCACCCTGTTTGTCGTAAATCAACTTTGATTCGCGACCACTTGGAGCCAACCATCCTGACTGGCTAACTTCGTAACGGACTTTTTCGTCCGGCATCACCTACTGGGCCTGGCGGCTGTTCAGTTCGCAGCTCAGGAATGAGAACATCCGAAAGACTGATACCGGTTTTCACCTGCGCCGGCTCTCTTTTATCAACTCTATCTCGGATCGGTTTCCGTCATCGCCGATTAATTGATTTCTATTGAGTATATTTTAAAGCTTTCCTC
>DATMYB010000605.1:0-7190 GCA_035561215.1 Syntrophomonas sp.
GCAGAGGCGGATCATCCTCCTCTGCTTAGACATCAAATTATAACATTAAAAAAGATGTGTAGCTACATTACGCCATAAATAATCAGTCAGTTACTTTCCGATGCTTTCCGCCTACTTTCCTCCTGCCAGCTTTTTATTCAGCATAGCCTGAACTTTGAGAGGCAGCCCGAACAGATTGATAAAGCCTTCCGCATCCTTGTGGCTGTAGATATCGTCGGCGCTGAAGGTGGCCAGATCCTCCAGGTAGAGGGAATAGGGCGACGTGGAAGCAACTGCCGTAGCGCTGCCTTTGTAGAGTTTCACCTTGACCTTGCCGGTAACAGTCGTCTGGGTCTCGTCGATGAAAGCGTCCATGGCGTCCTTGAGCTTCGTATACCAGTTGCCGTCGTAGACCAGTTCGGCGTATTTGACCGCCATCTGTTCTTTGTATTGGAGGGTGCGGCGGTCCAGGGTCAGCCGTTCCAACTCGGCATGAGCGGCATACAGGATAGTACCGCCCGGAGTTTCATAAACGCCGCGGGATTTCATTCCCACCAGGCGGTTTTCCACCAAGGATACAATCCCCACTCCGTTGGCTCCGCCCAAGCGATTCAGCTCGGTCAGCAGTTCCACCGGGCCCATGGTC
This sequence comes from Syntrophomonas sp., assembly GCA_035561215.1. Taxonomy (GTDB): domain Bacteria; phylum Bacillota; class Syntrophomonadia; order Syntrophomonadales; family Syntrophomonadaceae; genus Syntrophomonas_B. The sequence continues at coordinate 626 of DATMYB010000605.1, forward strand.
TTCCTGTCGATGGCTGTCGGCGTGCCTTGTTCGAAAGTTATTTCTACATAAGTAGGAACATCAGGGGCATCTTCCGGGGGAACGGTCAGCATGTACATTTCGTTTTTCGCTTCGTTGGCGGGATCTTCAAGGTCGCCGCCTTCATGGGAAATATGCCAGAGATTGCGGTCGCGACTGTAGATCTTGTCTTTGCTGACCGGCACCTCAATGCCATGGGCAGCTGCATAATCAATGGCGTCTTCCCTGGATTTGATATTCCACTCCCGCCAGGGGGCAATGATTTTCAGCGCCGGGTTGAAGGCCTTAACCCCCAGTTCAAACCGCACCTGGTCGTTGCCTTTGCCGGTAGCGCCATGGCAAATCGCTACCGCCCCTTCCTTTTCGGCTATCTCTACCATCTTCCGGGCGATCAGCGGGCGGGCAAAGGACGTTCCCAGCAGATACTTACCTTCGTATACGGCGCCGGCTTTCAGCACCTTAAACGCGAAATCGCGGACAAATTCTTCGGTCATATCTTCGATATATACCTTGGAAGCGCCTGAACGCAGCGCCTTTTCCTGGACCGGAGCCAGTTCGTCGCCCTGACCTACATCAGCGCAGAAAGCGATAACCTCGTAGCCGTAGTTCTCTTTCAGCCAGGGAATGATGATGGAGGTATCGAGTCCTCCGGAATAAGCCAGTACTACTTTATCCACTTTGTTTTCCTCCCTTGATATGATACTTGCAAGTTTGATTCCCCTGCAAAAGCCTGATTTAATCATGTTTATACATTCCACCAACGAATTATAAGTTTTTGCAGTGGAATCAAGTTTTGGTTTTAAACGCTGTTACATTACCAGAGCCATAATGGCTTTGTGAGCGTGCAAACGGTTTTCTGCCTCCGGGAATACTACCGACTGGGGCCCGTCGATGACTTCATCGGTAATTTCCTTACCCCGCTTGGCGGGCAGGCAGTGGAGCACTATGGCATCTTTGCGGGCATGACTCATAAGCTGGCGGTTGACCTGATACTTCAGGAATTTTTGTTCTTTTTCCGCTGCTTCGTCTTCCTGTCCCATGCTGGCCCAAACGTCGGTATAGACCACGTCGGCGTCGGTGACGGCCTCCACCGGGTCTTCCACCACCCACAGCTTGGCGCCGGTGCTCTGGGCATCGGCCTGAGCCTGGCTCAATACGGTTGCGTCCGGTTCAAACCCTTTCGGGCAAGCGATTACTACGTCCATGCCGGTTTTGGCGCCCCCATTCAACAAGGAATGAGCTACATTGTTGCCGTCGCCGACGTAAGCCAACTTAATTCCTTTCAAGGCCCCTTTATTTTCAATGATGGTCATCATATCGCCGATGATCTGGGTGGGGTGAAGCAGATCGGTGAGCCCGTTAATGATCGGGATCGAAGCCCAATGGGCCAGCTCCAGCACCTCATCATGGGAAAAGGTTCTTATCATGATTCCATCCAGCATCCGTTCCAGTACCAGGGCTGTGTCTTTAACGGTCTCTCCGCGCCCCAGTTGAATATCCCGTGGGCTGAGAAAGAGAGCGTGCCCGCCCAACTGGTACATCCCTACTTCAAAAGCGACCCGGGTGCGGGTAGAGCTTTTTTGAAAGATCATTCCCAGGGTTTTGCCGGCCAAAACCGGATGGGGAATTCCGGCTTTCTGTTCTTTTTTCAGCTGCAGTCCGGTCTCCAGCATAAGCGCGATTTCTTCCGCACTGAAATCATGCAGACTGATAAAATCTCTGCCCCTCAATGACTTGTTGACATCCATTCGTTGTCATCCTCCTACGGTTTAATAATCACCCTTGCCATCCTTGCAGGGATTTTTTGAAAATACTCACCGCCTGATTAATTTCCTTTTCGTTTATGTTCAAGGGAGGGACAAAGCGCATTACATTGGGTCCGGCCCCCAGCAGCAACAGACCGTTGCCCATGCAGAGTGTGACCAGTTCGCTGATGGGCCGGTCGAATTCCACCCCCAGCATCAAGCCTTGGCCCCTCACGGAAATGATCCTGGCATCTTTAATAGATTCAAGGGACTGCCGCAGATATCCTTCCATCTTATTAACATTATCCAGAAAAGCCGTCTCGGATACAAGTTCCACTACCTTGTCGGCAACAGCAGTCGCCAACGGATTGCCGCCAAAAGTGGAAGCATGGTCGCCGGGAGCAAAACCGCCGGCAACTTTTTCCGCAGCCAGCATGGCGCCAATGGGGAAACCTCCCCCCAGGCCTTTGGCCATGGTAACGATATCCGGCTGCACTCCGTAATTCTGATAGGCCATGAATTTGCCGCTGCGGCCGACGCCGCACTGGACCTCGTCGAAGATAAGCAAAATCCCCTCCCGGTCACAGATACGCCGCAAACTGTTTAAAAAGATCGCATCAGCCGGATGGACGCCGCCTTCCCCCTGTATAGGCTCCAGCATGATCGCGGCGGTTTCGTCGCTGATCAATTGCTCCACCGAAACCAGACGGTTGAAATCAGCATAGACAAATCCTGCCGGCAAGGGGGCGAATCCTTCCTGGTATTTTTTTTGTCCGGTGGCAGTTACCGTGGCCAGGGTACGGCCGTGGAACGAATCGTTAAAAACGATGATCTGGTTCCGGCCCGGCTCCTGCTGCCGGTAAAAATATTTACGGGCCAGCTTGATAGCGGCTTCGTTGGCCTCGGCGCCGCTGTTGCAGAAAAATGCCCGGTCCAGGCCGGAAATTTGGACGAGTTTTTCCGCCAGTCTTACCTGGGGTTCGATCCAATAAAGGTTGGAAACGTGCCACAGTTGGGCGGCTTGCTGCCGGATAACCTGCTGCAGCTCATCGGGACAGTGGCCCAGAGCGCATACCGCAATACCGCCGATAAAATCCAGATACTGTTTGCCGTCAGCATCCCAAATATAGGAGCCCTTGCCCTTGACCGGAGCAATGGGGAAACGTCCGTAGGTATTCATGATCACCTTCTGCCCCCGCTCGGCGATATCTTTGTTGGTCATATGCTTTCCTCCTGATATTCATCATTATTAATACCGGCATCATCCGCCCGACGCCCGGCTTGACAGTTATTCATTAACTACAGGATTACCTAAAGTTTATTTACCGGCCCCTGCATTATGCCGGGCTGACAGTTATTCGTTAACCACCATGGTACCGACGCCTTCTTTAGTGAATATCTCCAACAAAATCGAGTGGGGCACGCGCCCGTCCACGATGTGGGTACGGTCAACGCCCCCGGTTACGGCTTCCACGCAGCAGCTTACTTTGGGTATCATGCCGCCGGCGATAACGCCCTCATCAATAAGGCCGGGTACCTGACTTACTTTTAGTACGGAAATCAGTGAGTTTTGGTCGTCTTTATCCCGCAACAGTCCGGGAACATCGGTCAGCAGCACCAGCTTGTCGGCTTTCATTTCAACGGCGATGCTGGCCGCCGCCAGGTCGGCGTTAATATTATAGCTTTGCTGCCCCTCATCTATTCCGATGGGGGCAATAACCGGAATATATCCGTTTTCTATCAAGGTTTCAATGATCAGCGGATTTACCGCTTCCACTTCCCCGACAAAGCCTAATTGACCGCTGGGATCAAGGGGACGGGCTTTGATCAGGCCGCCGTCCTTGCCGGATATGCCCACCGCTCTGCCGCCGGAAGCGTTAAGCCCGGCCACAATCTCTTTATTGACTTTGCCGCCCAGCACCATTTCTACCACTTCCATGGTCTCCCGGTCGGTAACCCGGAGGCCGTTGACAAACTCGGTGTCAATGTTCAGCCGCCCCAGCAGACCGGTAATGTCGGGTCCACCGCCATGGACGACGATGGGATGCATGCCCACGAATTTCATGAGTACGATGTCCTGCATGACTTTCATTTTCAGGTCGCAGTCAATCATGGCCGCGCCGCCGTATTTTATCACTACGCGTTTGCCGTAAAAATCTTTTATGTAGGGCAGGGCCTCCACCAGCACTTCCGCTTTTTCCAGCGCCGATAAAATCAATTGGCACCCTCCTTAAAATTTATTGGTAGTCTGTTACATCTTATCCGACGAGATAATTTCTCGCATGGAGAGAGCGAGGCAGGGGAAGGCGGAATAGTGAGTAATAACGTATTACGATCGTTGACAACGCCCCCTGCGTCTCCCATAGCGAGGATTTAGCCGGCGGAATTAAAGTTTCAGGTGCAACAGACTATCACCTCTACGTGCCTACGAGCGGTAGGCGGCATTGATGCGTACATACTCATAGGACAGATCACAACCCCAGGCAGTGGCTGCGTATGTCCCGGCTTTCAGATCAGCTGTAATGATCACCGTCTCCTGCTCCAATTCATGGCGGGCCCGTTCTTCGTCGAAGGCCAGCCCCATGCCGTCCCGGGCCACCATTTCCTCACCCAGGTAAATATCCACCCGGCTGGGGTCAAAACTAGCGCCTGAATAACCAGCCGCGGCCAATATCCGCCCCCAGTTGGCGTCCAGCCCGAAGAACGCGGCTTTGGTCAGACTGGACGAAGTGATGGAGCGGGCAATCAATTGGGCGGTTTTTTCATCAGCTGCGTTGGTGACCCGCACCTCCAGCAAATGGTTCGCCCCTTCTCCGTCCCGGGCGATCATTTGGGCCAGCCTTATCGCCATGTATTCCAGCGCCTGGGCAAACTTTTGCCCGGCCTGGCTGGCGGGATCCTCCAGCAGGGAATTGCCGGCCCGGCCGTTAGCCAGGATCAGCACCATATCATTGGTAGAGGTGTCACCGTCCACGCTGATCATATTGAATGATTTATCCACCGCTGCCTTTAACATAATTTGTAAGCAATTGCTGCTTACGGCGGCATCTGTTGTAATAAATCCCAGCATGGTGGCCATATTGGGATGGATCATGCCGGAACCTTTGGCCATGGCTCCGATTTTAACCGTTTTGCCGCCGATTTCAATCTCCACCGCGACCTCCTTGTTGATCAGATCAGTGGTCATAATAGCCAGAGCCGCGTTGGCATCCCCGGCCTCGCTTAAGGTACCGGACGCCGCAGTGATTCCGGCTTGCACGTTTTCCATGGGCAGATTTACCCCGATCACTCCGGTGGAAGCCACCAGCACTTCCTGGGGCTTAATGGCCAGGCACTCGGCCGTCCAAGCCGCCATGGCCATGGTATCCTCCCAACCCTGCTCACCGGTGCAGGCGTTGGCGTTACCGCTGTTGACAACGATGGCCCGGGCCTGGCCGTCCTGCAACTGGCGCCGATTGAAATCAACGCAGGCGGCCCGTACTACATTGGTAGTAAACACCCCTGCGGCGTTACAGGGATACTCCGAATAAATAATAGCCAAATCATTTTTATCTTCTTTTTTTATGCCCGCATACACCCCCTGGGCCAGAAATCCCTGGGGACATGTAACCGAGCCCGCTAACATTTTCATAGTTTCCCCCCTATCTATCTTGCCGGATGCTTCAGCCGCACCGCTCTTTTGCAATCCGATATATCATTTCGCATCCCAAGATTGGATGCAGCCGCGTTCTTCCGCATATTCCACACAAATGCTTAACCGTATAAGCGTTTGTAAATTTATTCCATATATTTAAGGATGAACTCCTAAACCTCGTAAGCCGGTTGGTTCATCAATGCCCAGCAGCAAATTCATGTTCTGAATGGCCTGACCGGAGGCTCCCTTGCATAGATTATCCAGCGCGGAAAGCACGATCACATTGCCGTTGTCCTCGTCCACATGGACGCCGATATGGATATAATTGCTGCCATATACCCATTTGGTGTTGGGAAAGACCCCCGGCTCCAGCAGTTGTACAAATAACTCCGCCCCGTATTTATCCTCCAGGGCCTCATGGATCTGCCGGACGGAGGCGCCGGGTCTCAAACGAGCATAACCGGTAGTCAGAATGCCTCGGTTCATAGGCACCAGGTGAGGCGTGAATATCATTTCCACCTTTTGCCCAGCCGCCTGGCTCAGTTCCTGAGCAATTTCCGGAGCATGGCGGTGGGTACCCACTCCGTAAGCTTTAATGCCCTCGTTCACTTCGCAAAAATGGCTGGTGGGTCTCATCACTTTACCGGCGCCGCTCACGCCGCTTTTGGAATCAACGACGATACCCCTCGCTTCAACGAGCCCGGCCTGCAGCAGCGGTGCCAGCGGTACGATAGCCGAAGTGGGAAAACACCCCGGATTGGCGATGATACGCGCCTGTTTTATTTCTTCCCGGTATAATTCCGGGATGCCATATACCGCCTCTCCCAGCAATTCCGGCGACTCATGCTTTACTTCATAAAAACGTTCATATATATTAACATCCTTAAGCCGAAAATCGGCTCCCAGATCGACGCATTTCAAACCGGCGGCGGCCAGCTCGCTGACCATAGGTACCGACAGGCCATGGGGGAGAGCCAGAAATACCGCTTCGCATTGTCTCTTTATCTGCTCCAGATCAGTAGCCTGACAGGTAATATCATAGCAAGCTCTCAACTGGGGATATATTGTATTGATATTCTTACCAATGTTTTCCGTGGAAGTCACCATGACGGCTTCCATCTGTCCATGACCGGCCAGCAGACGCAGTAATTCGGCAGCCGTATAACCG
>DATMYB010000606.1:0-4049 GCA_035561215.1 Syntrophomonas sp.
AATTGCAAATCCTGCCATAAATACGTTTAATTTGACTAATTATAGGCAATATTCTTCCAAAAAGTCAATGAAAGCCGAATCCTCCGGCAAGGTGACCCGCCGACAGTGACAGCAGCTGCGGGATATGTATAAAATTAATAAATATTATGCACAAAGGAAAAACTGCATCTAAGCGTCAGCGTGGTTCGACGCTCAGCACTAACGGATGGATAGCATATGGCAGAGACGCCTTTTTCCCTGAACCCTCTAAAGAACCGGCTTGTACACGAAGATGGACTATGAGATTACCGAGAAGGTCCATCGTTGGAATTGACATCAACATATTTGTGCTTCAGGTAAGAACCAGTAGGTTCATAAATGAGCCGTGAATCAACATAAAGCCCATTTGCCGAAAATAATGTTCCTCTCTTCCAAACCCGTAATGGCCCCAATAGCACCATTACCATTCCCATTGATTTGCCCTATTACAATGGCATATTTTTTGCGTATGTAAATTGACAGAACTTTTCGAGGGGGCAATTTATGAGAATGAGAACTACTGATATCTAGGGATCGAAAAGCCAATTAATATGCAGTGGGATGTGAAAACCAATAAAAAACGGAGGTGCGTTATGGACAAAAAATATCAGCCCTTGTTTCAGCCGTTCAAAATCAACGAGGTGGAGATCAAAAACAAATTTTTCATGGCGCCGATGGCGACACCTACCAATTGCGATGTTCACGGTGTTTATACCAACGACGCCATGGAGTATTACGTCGCCCGGGCCAAAGGTGGAGTCGGATTGATCATAACCGGCGCCAACTGGGTCGAAAGTGATGTGGAGAAACATATCGACGCTTTTTTTCCGGAACCCGCTAAAGAGCCGGGCCTGTATAAAAAAATGGCTTACGAAATTACCGAGCGGGTTCACTCTTTTGGCTCCAAAATTTTTTTGCAGCTAACCGCCGGGCTTGGCCGTTCGGCCAATCCACATTTTCTGAAAGGAGAATGTGTAGCTCCGTCACCGGCTTCCAACCGTTGGTTTCCTGAAATGCAATGCCGGGAACTGACCACGGAAGAAGTCGAACACATCGTAGCCAAATGCGCAGAATCGGCCAAAATCGCTCAGGATTCTGGCTTTGACGGCGTGGAAATCCATGCGGTCCATGAAGGTTATCTGCTCGATTGCTTTACCATGAAGCTGTTTAATCAGCGTACGGATAAATACGGCGGTGATTTAAGGGGCAGGCTTACATTTCCCATTGAAATCGTTCAGGCCATAAAGAAAGAATGCGGACAAAACTTTCCGGTAATTTTGCGTTTCAGTGTCAAAAGTTACGTCAAGGCATTGTTACAGGGAGGTTTGCCGGGAGAGGACTTTAAAGAACTGGGCCGCGATATTGATGAAGCCCTGGAAGCAGCCAAGATCCTGGAAGAAGCCGGTTATGACGCTTTTGATGCCGATGCCGGCACGTACGATTCGTGGTATTGGGCCCATCCCCCCATGTACTTTAAGAAAGGCATGTATCTGCCTTTGGCCGAACAGTTGAAAAAAGTGGTTACCGTTCCGGTGATGGTAGCCGGTCGCATGGATGATCCCGACATGGCGGTAAAAGCCCTGGCAGAAGGGACGATTGACGCAGTAGGCCTGGGGCGGCCATTACTGACCGATCCCGATTACCCCAACAAAATCAAAAGCAACCAAATTGAGAGCATCCGACCCTGTCTGGGATGCCACGACGGCTGTTTCACCCGCTTGCTGGCCCAGCATGCCCGCGGGTCTTGCACGGTCAATCCCGAATGCGGCCGTGAACTTATGGTAGGCATCACCCCCGCTTTACAAAGCAAGAAAGTGGTCGTTGTGGGCGGAGGCCCCGCCGGTATGGAAGCGGCCCGGGTAAGCGCCTTACGGAGATATCAAGTCACGCTGTTTGAGGCCGCCTCAAAGCTCGGCGGTGCGCTGCTGATGGCGGGCGTACCTGATTTTAAGGAAGACGACCGGGCCCTGGTCAAATGGTACGAACATGAACTGAAAGAGCTTAAAGTGGACGTCAGACTCGGTATAAAGGCAACCCGGACCAATATCGCCGAACTTCAGCCTGATATCGTTTATACGGCGGAAGGTTCGACTCCGATAGATCTGAAATGTCGGGGTACGGAGAGCGACCAAGTCGTCAACGCCGGCGACGTGCTGGCCGGCAAGAAAGAAGTCGGCCGCAAATGTGTTATCGTCGGCGGCGGGTTGGTCGGCTGCGAACTGGCCCTTCACCTTACCGTCAAAGGCCATAAGATCGTCATTGTCGAAGCACAGGCGGACATACTGCAAACCGGCATTCCCATGGCGCCGATGAATGAATGGATGCTGCGGGACCTGCTGGCTTACCATCATGTTCCTATCATTACCAATGCCAAATTGTCCGCCGTCACTGCCAGCGGCGCAGTGGTCTCTGCCCAAGGAACCGAACAGGAGATAGAAGCCGACAATATCATCGTAGCGATAGGTTTTAAATCAACCTGCAACCTGTATGAAGAACTGAAATATGATTATCCCCATATTTACAACTTGGGCGACAGCAGACAGGTTAGAAATATCCGGGCGGCAATTTGGGATGCATACGAGGTAGCCCGTTCGATCTAAAAAATGTTCAAGTTCATACTTCCGGGCCTGCCGCTATAACGGCAGGCCCTTTTAATATAAACGCTGGTTTATAAAACGCGTGAAACGGGAAAAACAAAAGGTCTGTGCATCCAATTGCCGAGCGGATGAATCTTATGGAGATGAATTTATCTGTCACCGTAAATCCATCTGAAGTTCTCCAGCTATCTTTGAAGTCGGTGCCAGCAGTATTATATCGTGCTTCAGGGCAGAACCAAAAGGTTCATAAATGAGCCGTGAATAAAATATAAACGACCCCGTTGCAGAAAATGATTTTCCCCTCTCTTCTCAAATTCGCAATAATACCAATAACGCTATTGCTATCCAACCGACTCTGCTTCATTGCATGGCACAATCTTTGCGTGTGTAAATTTACAGAACTTTTCAAGGAGGCAAGCTATGAAAACGAGAATTACTGATATGCTAGGGATCGAAAAACCGATTATCTGTGGTGGGATGCTATGGCTAGCCACTCCGGAACTGGCAGCCGCCATATCGAATGCCGGCGGCCTCGGCAACATTACCGCCGCCAACTACAACACCGGTGAAGAATTGCGGGCGGCCATCAAAAAGGCTAAAGTTTTAACCGATAGACCTTTCGGGATAAATATCACCCTTTTGCCTTCTTTGCGGCTTTCCGATCAAGTACTGAATGATTTCTTTACCGTTTGCTGCGAGGAAAAGGTGGGAGCGGTAGAAGTATCCGCCAAATTTGCAGAGAAATCCATTCCTATGATGCACGAGGCAGGTATAAAGGTTTTTCATAAAGTAGGATCGGTAAGGCATGCTTTAATCGCTGAGAAAATCGGCTATGATGGAGTATTTGCCGTCGGTTGGGAAGTCGGAGGGCATCCTCTGGCGGATGATGTGACATCATTGATTCTATGGCCGCGGGTATCTGAATCCGTTAAAATACCGATAGTAGCGGGCGGAGGCATCGCAGATGGCCGCGGGCTGGCGGCCGCTCTGGCTCTGGGTGCGGAAGGGGTGATGATGGCTACCCGGTTCATCAATACGACGGAATGCCATGCTCATCCCAACATTAAAGACGAATTGATCAGACGTCAGGAAATGGATACCACTTTAATTGATAAAACTTTCAATCTACAGGGACGAGCCTTAAAAAACCCGCTGGTTGACCGAATCCTGGAGCTGGAACAAAACGGCGCCAAATTTGAAGATGTTTTTCCGTTAATAACCGGTCAAAGGGTTAAACAGGCCTGGATCGACGGAAATGTTGCGGAAGCAGCCTTTATGGTAGGTCAATCGATAGGTCTGATTAAAGACGTCGTCAGCTGCCGGCAGTTACTGGACGATATGGTAACCGATGCTGAAATGCTCATAAACAAAATAAGCCAATCCTTTTGAGCTCTGTAAACCTTTGTATATAACTTAAAATGTTATTCCAAGTTT
>DATMYB010000607.1:0-3756 GCA_035561215.1 Syntrophomonas sp.
ATAAAATACGCATCCACTTACCATATTCAACCATATCTTATCGTATTCCAATTAAATTAATAGTATTCCTGTAGAGGGTTCGCTCATTTCAATCCCTCTGCGTCCGCAAGCAGGACGACGTATACGTAATACATATATGAACAAAGAGACATGCCTTTATTTATTTTGGCTTGTCTCTTTATCAGTTTAGAAAACCGTGATGATTCACTTACTTCGGGTCAGTGGCCCGGTGTTGGTAGGCCTGCTGCATTTTCGCTTAACCACGAGTATTATTCCATGTGCTTTTTAGGGATTTATCTCGCTCAATGCCTTTGTTAGCAACGGTGAAGCTATATATAGTGCCTTGAGATTGTCCTTGAGCATCGTATATTGCCAAGTACCTTCTGCTAATTTTTTCTGGGCCTTCTCACTTTTGCTTATCAGAGAAGCTATTGGCGCAAGCGCTTTATCCAAATCTTCTTTCGAAAATATATCCGCGTCATCACTCTCCGACAACTCCTTTGTTATCAATGATGAGGCCATATAAAGTGCCTTAATCCTGTTCTTTTGTAAAGTATGCTGGGAAGTACCTTGCACAAATTTTTCTTGTGCCTTCTCACTCCGACTAATCATTGAAGCTATGACTTGTAGTGCGTCCTCCTTGTCTGTCTTCGTGAAATCATCCATAAACTCAACCTCCATGAAAGCGCTGTAACCGTGCTCGGCATTATCCCTACAGCTAATTATATGCTGATACGTTTACGAGGGCAAGCACAACACCGGCCCTCTTAACTTTATTCCAGATAAAGCACAAATCCGAACCCTTCGCCAACAGGTTTTACCTGGCGTGAGTAGTTCAGATTATGTATGTTTGATGCAGGCAACGCAAGCTACGCTTGCTCCAGCGGTCGTTGCCTCCCGCTGCTGTCCTATTTTCTATTACAGCTAAAGCTGCGGAAGATAGGGAAGAGGATTTGAACCAAGTCGCAAGCGACTTCCATAGGGGACTGCTGCCCCCTTTTGGCGGCAGGCCGCCATGCAGTAATTTATAATATATTGAACGGCTTTTCCCTGCCTGGCACCCCCGGAGGTGTGCTCCCACCTGAATTCAACGAAAATTATGATAGGCATAAAAATAGACAGGCGGTTTTACGCCTGTCATAATTTTCATGTATTGTGCACGCTATATGGATATCCTAACCCCCTGTCAAAAAAGACCGGGAGGATTCGAACTCTTACTCAGATAGCGGGTAATGAAACATCCCCTCCAAAAGCAGCATGCTTCTGTACTGCCGCCGAGTGATTCCAAGAATATGAAGGATGCGGAACTCTTCCCTTCCCTGACGGGCGTTGACCGCTGCCATGTTGGCCAGACTGAGAAGAAAAATTAATGCACTCACCAAGATCAGTCCGTAACCGATCACGTAGGCCGCCCGCCTGCAGGTTTCCATATAGCTTCTGTACTGCACCCTGCTTTGAATCAGGACCAGCCCGCCCTCTCCGAGGGTGTCCCGAAGCCAGGCATCCATCGCAAGCTCCCGGTCATCCTGCACATCCATGATGACCTCCGTAAGCACCGGTTTTTTCTGATACTGCAAAAGCGCATCCTCATGGCGTCACCGACGCCTTTTGCAGACATTCGACGCCCTTTCGGATTCAAATTCTTTCCCCCTTGAATTCAACGAAATCAGCAATAGAACCAACAAAAATTCTTTTACGGTAAAGACCGCCGCGAAAAAAGCGGCGGTCCTTGGTTTCTCCTCTCAATCAAACGTTAAGGAATAATATACCATGTGGTGTATCGCATCGCGCCCAAACCGCCGCTGTCCGCCTCATGCGTGCCGATGCACAAGCTTTCAGCTAACGCTGGAAATTCCACAAAAAGTTTGTCCTCGTAAGTGCGAAAAATGGTTTTACGCGATGAAATCAGTACCCACGGCATTGTTTTTCCATCTTTTTTGTATATGTCGCTGTGGTCGGTTATCTCAACGGTTGAGCCGCGATATTTTATAGTAAGCCGCTCGCCGTCCCAGGACATGTCCGCGCCTAATTTATCGCATACTTCCTCCACAGGCAGACAGACGCCGATGCTTCCGTCTCCTATGGACAAGCCTTCAACCTCAAAAGGCTTAAACTTTTCATCAATTGTCACATAGCTTGTTTTTGCGGGATTATTTATGTCGTATTCGATATTTCCTATAATAATACTTTTGAATTCAGACATCGGAATTGCGTCCAGAAAACGCGCTTCATATCTGTAGCGGTGGTATCCGGGGTTCTCCGCCGTTGGAAATTGGTCCGACACCCCCATATATCCTTTAAACATGGACGCAAGCTGATTATATGTTTTAATCCCGCCGTCTTTCATTCGGAAGAATACCTCATTAAATGCGGTGTCTAGTCCGGTTCCGGTCTTTGTACCCTTTTCCACAACAATTCCTATAGGACTTAACCTTACGAATACATCCCCATAGGGCTGTCCCGTCAGGGTTAATTCCTTCGTTTCCACATTAGAATTCATAGGAACGGTAATGGATTGCCCGCCGCTCATTTTGTTCAGACGCAAACGTAATGCCTCCGCGCTTGTATCGTCCAATTCGTCATAATATGCCCAATAACGAGTGGTATCGGTGCGTTTTTCCTTGATTTCATATTGATACCAAGAGGCGCCATGTTCTTCAGAGTGTGGAGAAATGGACATCGTAGACAGGGATCCGTCCGTTGTGTTGATATACATAAAATCATCGTAAGGGTCAACGCGCATTAAATCGCTGATTGCGTCATCGGTTAATCCTTCGATTGAGTAAACCATAAGAACATGATATTTGTCGGTGAGCATTTCTTCCAGCGTCAGCTTAAACTGCCCATCACTGACGCTTTCGCGGGGGGTTTTTACAAACTGTTGCATAAAGGACGAATCACCAACAAAAAACTCTTTCAAAACATCAAAATTTGCCGCCGCGAATATGCTGGTAACGCCTAACACCACAACCATTGCCGTAACTGCCACCGACTTGAAAAATTTCTGTCTCATATACACTTCCTTTTCTTTCGGAATGGCGTTCAAAGCGTCATTCACACGTTTTGTAATATTTAGGGTTGGAATACCCGGCATATTGTTTCTTTCGCCATGGTCTAATCCAAGCTCATCCAATAGCTTGTTAAGACGCTTACTCATAAACATTCATCCCTTTCAATAATTTCTTTCAATTTTTGCCTTCCCCGCGCAAGCTTGGTTTTGACAGTGGATGCCGGCAAACCTGTGCATTCGGCGATATTTCGGACTTTTTCTTCATAGTAGTAGTACCGAAGAAATATCTCGCTGTCAGGCTCACCCAGTTCTTGTATCATGTTCCAAACAGTTGAGTTTTGTTCTTGTTGTTCAATTACTAAGTACGGTTCATCGGACGCCGCCGCCGCATATTCTTCAAGCGGCAAATGCGGCTTTAATTCACGCAATTTGTTTTTTGCACTATTACGCGCCATCGTTCCCAAATATGTCCGTATATTCCCTTTACTATCGTCCAATTCTGCCGAATGCTGCCAAAGGGAAATAAAAACTGATGAAACAACTTCCTCCACATCTTCCTGAGCCATTAACTGTCCGATAATATTGTAAACGACGACACTAACATATGGAGTATATTGCTTTATGGCTTTTTCCAACGCGCCGCGCTTTTGCTTGCGCAGATTATCTAAAAGTTTTTGTTCATCCACTGTCTTCCATCACCACCTCGCGTTGAAAAAATAACGTTATTTCCTTGTACGCTATTATAT
>DATMYB010000608.1:0-5769 GCA_035561215.1 Syntrophomonas sp.
ACGATGATCGTCGTCACCCATGAGATTGGCTTTGCCCGGGAGGTGGCGCACCGCGTCCTGTTTATGGACGACGGCTGCATTGTCGAGGAAGGCGCGGCGGAAGATGTCCTGCTTAATCCCCGCCACGAAAGCACCCGGGCCTTTCTAAGCTCGGTGTTAATGGCGCGCTGAAATCGCTCTAAGGCGACTTTACCCCCGTCTACTCCTCCTGATAGTTCCTTAACTCCACCAGATGAAGCTTCTCTTCCTGGAGCAGCCTGCTCACCGCATCCTGAGCCTCACCCGGCGGCAGGGCCTGGTACAATTCGTGATAGAGCAGTATAGAGTCTTTTTCCGCCTCTATGCCGATAGCCAGGGCATCTTTGAAATTGGCGGGGGGCTTATCGGTAAAAGGCCCCGTTAGAAAATCGTGCCCGTTTACGGCTTTCAGGTACTCCATGAAATCAGCGGCCGCCTGGTTATCCTTGAGGTCCGGTTTTTTCCCCAACAACTCCTCAAATTGCCGGGCATGCATCTTTTCGTCTTCCGCCAGGCGGTGGAACATATCTCTGACCTCGGGCGCCGGGGCCTTTTCTTTAAGGGACAGGTAGAAATCAGCCCCTTTCTTCTCTAAGGTGATAGCGATATGGACGACATCCTGAAGGTTCATCCGCACCATCCTTACTTCATTAGTATTACTACCATTCTCTCCCTGATCCGTTCTTTTAGTCAATAGCCGCCGGGGGAGACCTTGGAATTAAAGACAGCTACCAGAATCAATTGCAGCCGGAGCGTTAGGCCTGTTATTATAAACACACATCATGCTGCATATTATTGCTTCGAAAAAATAGTGCGCAGGTGAAAGGTATGATACTACGCTGTGAATCTCCTTATCTTAAAGACTATTTACTTGAATCGGATGTGGTTGATTACAATCATCCGTCAATCCGCATGAAAGCCAACGAATTGATCTCAGATGCATTTAACGAAACTGAAGCAACTAAAGCGGCCTTTGAATATGTTCGCGATAATATTGCCCATTCTTTCGACGCGCAAGGCTCTCTTGTTACCTGCAAAGCCTCAGAAGTTCTTTATTTCAAAGAAGGCATCTGCTATGCAAAGTCAAACCTGCTGGCGGCTATATTAAGAAGCAAGGGGATTCCCACTGGCTTTTGTTATCAAATGCTTACCAAGGGCGACACACCTGACACAGGCTATTGCTGTTACTGCTAACCCATAATGTCCAGCAATAGACGGTGTTAATTGTCCAAAACTTGACGGATATAATGTCCAACAATTGTTGCCCCGTGGGGGTCAGGGAGGACTAAGCCAGTTCTCCCTGGATAACCAACTTTACCATATGATCGTCAATGATTTTCCGATTGTTCTGCGCTCCGTAGAGCAGGCTGTGAGTACAAACCTTGTTAACCATCCTTGCCGCTCCACCGGAGAACTTGAAAATCTCATCGATAGCGTTATCGGAGAAGATATCATGGTCGGCGCCTGCATACTCCAGGTGTCGTTTTATGTAATCTCCAACCTCAGCTCTGTCAAGGTGGGATAGCCTGCAAATCAAATCAATCCTTTGCCTAATCGCCGCATAAGATTGAAGCTTGAACCTTTCCCAGAGTTCATTCTGTCCAACCAAAATCAACGCCATGGGACTTTGGGCATCCATTTTGAAGTTCAACAAAAACCGGACTTCTTCAAGCATCTCCTTATCCAATAGATGGGCTTCGTCTACGATTACCACCGGCTGCAGTTTGTGGATACCCTTCATCAGCTCAATCTCTTTATGTAACTGACGTTTGGCATCACCCCGATAGAATTTGGCTTCACACCCTAACTGCTCAAGTAAGCCTTTGTAAAAATGCCTCGGTGTAAGCTTTGAATCCGCCAGATACATTACCATGAATTTAGTATTATCCAGGGTATCTTTAAACCTTCGAACAGTTGTGGTCTTTCCTGTTCCACAGTCCCCGCTTACAACTGCAAATAGCTGGCGTTCTGCGGTATATTCCAATCTCCCCAGAATATCTTCAGTCAGGTGCGACTGGTACAACTGATCTGTTGGGATGTCCCTTGAAAACGGAGTCCTGTTAAATTCATAAAAATCTTCAAACATTATCTTCACCCTCCTTCCAAACTTTTCGGTAGGAGATGACCTGGATAGGAGGCTTCTTACGCTCATGATTCTTTTGGGCTGCGGCACTTAGTAATCTTGATGAATCCACTGGTTCCGGCAGTAAATGCTCCGGCAGCCGGGGCCTTTTTCCGCTGTACTCTCCAATCACCATTTGGCGCACCCTGAAGGGCTTATGACTTTCATATTCAATGGTTAATTCACTGGTATCGGCAGGGTCATAAATAACACTTACTTTGCACCCGATAAAGGTGAGTCCGACTTCGTACTTGCGGCCTTCGAAGCTTATGCAGCCTGATTTGTCCACTTTTCGTTCTTCACAATGCATAAATGCGCAAGCCAGTGTTTCGGGGTCTATGTATTTCAAGGGATGTTTGTCACTCTGATAGGCAGCATAGGGGGTAATGTTCCCGCCTAATCCACCATGTGGTTTATTTTGATAACATTCCTCCAGCCACACCGCAAATAGTTGATTTAATCTGTCTAGGGTTTGCGGTTTCTCCAGCGATACTTCCGCCAGAAACGAATCCACCAATCTATTGAATCTCTCCGGTTTTCCGGTCGATTCAGGAGAATAGGGCTTTGCGTAAAGTAAGCGAATACCCATTTTGGAACAGGCTCTAATCATCCATTTGGTCCGGTACTGACTGCCGTTATCAAAGTATACTTTTTCGGGCACTCCGTATTTCAAAACCGCCTGCCGGAATGAGTCTTCTACAATGATTTGGTCCAGCATGGGATAGAACTGTCCATGCAGGATAAACCGTGTAGAATCATCAATGAAGATCACCAGGTAAACCTGTTTCTTACGTCCATCCTGGCCAATAGGCAGGTACGGACCATATTTGATGTCCGAATGCCAAAGTTGGTTGCGATACTTCTTTTGATAGCGTCGGGCGGCGCCGCCGTTTTCAGCGTAAAGCTTCATATGCCGGGCACTGTACCCACGATCGGCTAGTTTTTCCTGCAGGGTACTGCGCTTGATTTGGCCGGGCTCGGCTAACTCCTCCCACTCCAGGATCTGAATTATCTGAGATATGCTGCGACTGGGCACCTGCCTGCGCAGCAGGATAGCCTGTTCCAGTATTTCTAGCGGGATGGCTTCACTTGCCCGGTGATATTTTTTACCGTTCGGCTTCAACCCGGAAAAACCTTCTCTTCGGTATTGGGTTAGGTAACGGCGCAATGTTCGTTCTGATATCCCGGATTGTTCACATATCCTGGCTTTTATCTGTCGGGCCTGGGCATTATCCAAACCTTCGGACAGAAGTGGAGACAATAGTTGCATCCGCTGGGAAGCAATTTCCTCAGCTTTCTTTTGGTCCCTCATACTGATTTCCTCCTTTATCAGATTTCAGCATGAGTCTATCGCATGTCCATTACGGACAGAATGCAAAACGGGTATGTGGCCAAAGATTTAAATTTGCTATCGGTCGGACAATTCTCGCCAGCCATCCCGAGACATCTCCAACATGATGCCATATTCTCTGGAGCTTGGACTTGGAAAGTAGGGACGCATCGTTCACAGATTCATTACCATATCTAATCTTGATTGATTCCAGGCAGCCTTGAAAGTAATCAGCCAGATTGTTGAACCAGTGTCGCCAGCGGCCCAGGGTTGCTTCATCAGCTGGTATGCTTAGTTTTAGCTCTCCGGTTACTACTGCTTCAATACTTTCGCTAAGATGGCGTTTGTATGGAACAAGTTTGTCGGGGAGCTCGTGATGAATACGTCTGCACTCTACGCATCTCAACCTGCGGATAACAAGGCGGATCTTTTCCCCTTGCCCGTTAATACAAGTTCGCTTCCTGCTGCCGATTACTTTTAAACGCCCATTACAACATGGACAAGAATTCTGCTCCTCGCTCCTAACAAAAAACACCCTTTTCGGGCTTTTCTATTAGCTCATATTTTGATACAATTACCATGTTTTAAGTGGGGACGTCCTTGGTGCTTCTGTTTGGTCCAGTAGCACATAAAGACAGGGACGTCTTCTCCTTTCTTAAGCTATGGTCATTATATCCAGCAATTCTCGGTCAGGCAATTCCGTCAGCTTTCGGTCACTTTAGATTGGCATTAACACCTTGATTGCTAATTTATTGGTTGACCGTCACCCTCTATATAGGGTTATGGAGTTCTATGAAAACCGGGATCTAGATCTGCTTTTTGGTAAAGGCAAGGTCTATCTGTCCGGACTTAATGACCTTCATTATGGACGGCTACTGGACCGTCTTTTTGATGCCAATCCTAAGCATGTTTTTCAAACGGTATCAGCTTCCGCTATCATGACGCATCAAATCAAGCTGGATAGGGTTCATGCTGATACGACTTCCCAGTCTGTTTATGGGGATTATGATGATGAAAGTGATGCGCTTGATATCACCTTTGGATACAGCAAAGACAAACGGCCAGACCTGAAACAGTTCATATACGGTCTGATGGTCGCTGAAGGAGTTCCCGTCATGGGGAACCTAAGAGACGGCAACACTTCCGACAAGGAATGGAACCAGGATACTATTAAGGAAATGTCGGCTGTGCTTGCGCCCCATATCGCCAAAGGACTCCTTTATGTAGCTGATTCCGCTGTGGTTACTTCAAAGAATCTGGCTCTTCTGAAGGAAAACAAAATAAAATTTGTAACTCGGCTGCCCTCAACCTATAAGTTGGCCGCCAAGCTGAAAGAAGACGCGTTAGTGGCCGGGGACTGGATTGAAATCGGGAAAATCTCCGAACGTCAGAAAAAAGACGACGCCGTTTACCGCGCCAAAGTACTGACTGCGGAATTGGATGGAAACAGCTATCGTTTTGCGGTTATCCATTCCACCTCATTAGCCAGGACCAAAGAAAAAACCAGCAACCGTAAGATTGCCAAAGAAGCTGTTGAGTTGACCAAGGAATGTGATGCTTTAAACAAACGAACTTTCGCCTGTGGCCCAGATGCTCAAACGGTATTGGATTTATTCCTGAAAGAACACGATTCTTCTTATCACCAATTGAATGGTACAGTAACCCCGATTGAAATCATCAAACCTCGAAAAGGTCGAGGTCGTCCGCCCAAGGATTACGTGCCGGAGACAGAAGTAGTCTGGAAGATAACCGTATCCGTAGGTGACGTAAAAAGCGACAAGTTAAATGATGATCTACGCCAGGATGAGCTTTTCATACTCATGACCAACGAGTTAGATACCGAAAAGCTGCCCGATGCCAATATTATCAGGGTTTACAAAGATCAAATGACGGTAGAAAACCGGTTTCGGTGGTTGAAGAACCCATTGGTCATAAAGGGCATATACATCAAAACCCCTGAAAGAGTGTTGAGCCTGGTTACCTGTTTCTGATTGGATTACAAATATACAGTCTGCTGGAAAGGCGTGTCCGCCAGAACCTGGCCAATCAGAGCGCGCCCATAAGGCTGCACGGGAATCGAATAACGAAGAAGCCCACGGCAACGTCATTCCTGCAGCTGTTTACCGACATTGTAGTTGTAAACAAAGTGGTTGACGGTGGAGTCGAAGAACGAGCGCTGCCCAAACGGTTTAACACCCCTGACCTTGCCAGAAACCTGGCTTTAGCCGGCTTCACAACTGAAATCTATACAACTCCGCCGTAAGATTGCGGCTAAAAAAATAAGCCGATTGGTTACATT
>DATMYB010000609.1:0-3948 GCA_035561215.1 Syntrophomonas sp.
ATTTGTAATTTTACCTGCAAATACCTGCAAAATCCAGGTACACCGAAAATTTGACGAATTTTTATAACGCCAAACTGTTTTGACGATTAAAGCCTTTATTTCTCGAATTCAACCCATATCTCAACGATTTCAGGCCGGTTGCCGATTCTTACCGGCGGTCCCCAGGTACCGTAACCGTTGGAAACTATTATTTGCGTATCACCCCGGTGCAGATAGCCCCAATCTTGCAGGAACATCTTTTCTGTAAAGAAGTTTAACGGCCAAAACTGGCCGGCATGGGTATGACCGGATAGCTGCAGATCAACCCGGTTTTTCTCCGCTTCTTTAATATCGGCCGGGTTGTGATCCATCAATATAAGCGGAAAATGGTTATCCACCCCGCTTATTACCTCTCGTAAAGGCTTTCTTTGCCGGCTGATTCTATCATCCCGACCGGCCAGGTAAAAACCGTCCAGCCATAAATTCTGGTCCCGCAAAACCACTACGCCGCTGTCCTGTAAATCCTTCAGCAATTGCCGATACTGACCGCCCAGGTATTCGTGATTGCCCGGTACGGCGTAAACGCCCAGCGGTGCTTTGAGCAAGCGCAGCGTTTTTGCCATATGCTGCTCCTCAAATGGCTGACTGTCGCCATCGATTATATCTCCGGCCATCAGCACTATTTCCGGATGCAGACGGTTTATCTGTTTTACCATACTCCTGAGCCGGTTGTTGTCTACCAAATTACCCAAATGCAGATCGGACACCATAACGATATGCAGACTCTCCCTCTCCCCGGCGGTTTTGGGAATAACCACTCTATATCGGTTTATCACCGGATGAACAGCGTTAATCGTACCGTATATAAGCAGGCCGATGATGGACAGTAATACGACCGCTGCCACCATACGGTAGTTCTGGTGGAAAAGGTTTGGCAGGAAATTCCATAACCTGTCCATATAACGAATAAGATCGGCCAGCAAACAGGCCAGCAGCCCATAAACCCAAAACGCCATCCAATAAGAACCGATCCAGATCATACCGTCGCTCAGCATTCCCGGCCAATGACTATTGCCCCACCGGCCCAGCAGATAGGAGCACGCTAAAAAAGTAATCGCCGCCCCGTAAACATACTTGAACGCATAGCTATTGTTCCCGAAATAATACCAGCCACGCCAGCCCACATAATAATTTAAACCGCCCCAGATTGCTAGAAAAATCGCTATTGCCGCTACTTTTGCTGCAGTTCCTATTATTTCCGGCAAATTTATCCCGCCTTTTATCACAATTGATTTAATAATAAACGATTAAAAAAGCCGTGTCACCGAAATATCTGTGATCAAATGGCGTTTATATGCTCAGCAGCGTTTGCAGCCCTTCCCGGACCTGTCAACACATCATATGACAACATATGTTCATAGGTATACTTTTCTATTAAAACCATATGTTTTAACGTCACAAGTTGCTTTCCAACGAAAATCAATGGTCCGCAAAGGAAGGTGGTATTATGAATTATACTGAAGGCGCTTTACGGTTACTGTCAGACTACATGCTCAAAGGCGACCGGGAAAAGCCCGATCATA
Source organism: Syntrophomonas sp. (assembly GCA_035561215.1). Classification (GTDB taxonomy): domain Bacteria; phylum Bacillota; class Syntrophomonadia; order Syntrophomonadales; family Syntrophomonadaceae; genus Syntrophomonas_B. The sequence goes on from DATMYB010000609.1 coordinate 1,563, forward strand.
TCGCTCTAATTGCCGGTAATGAGCGAGTGTCTTATGCAGAGTTGAGCCGCCGGGTCGAAAAATTGGCATCTTATTTCATCAAAATTGGTGTACAGAAAGGCGACCGGCTGGCCTATGTTTTCACTCCCTGCCCCGAGTTTATATATCTCTATATGGCAGCTTCCCGGATTGGCGCGGTAATAACCGGAATGGGAACTCGTCAGACTGAACCGGAAATGACCTTTGTCTTAAACAATTCCCAGGCCAGCCATATCATCAGTCTCCATTCCATGTACGACATCGATTATCAGAATCGCTTTGAAAAGATCCTTCCCCATTGTCCTGCGGTTAAAAGCCTGGTAATTGCTAAAGGAGAAGCAAGATTGGAGCAGGCAGTCAGCCTCGAGGAGATATTGCAGGCGGATTATTCGGAGTACATGGAGGCGCTGCAAGTACGCGAGGCTCAAGTCGCCACCGACGACGGACTGCTGATCGTGTATACGTCCGGCAGTACCGGAACCCCTAAAGGCGCTCTGATGTCCCATCGCAACATAATTCATATGTGCCTGGTTGAAATCGCTATGTGCGGCGGAAACGGGGATGACATCTGGCTCAACCACCTGCCGGTCAATCACGTCAGCGGCGCCACTGAAGTCGGGGCCACCGCCATCGTAGCCAATGCCACCCAGGTTATGGAACCCTTTAACCCCGCCCGGGCGCTGGAGCTTGTGCAAACCGAAAAAGTCACTACCCTGGGTCAGGTTCCTACCATGTTTGCTATAGAATTTGCCCTGCCTGATTATGATTCCTACGATCTTTCCTCACTGCGGGCGGTAGTTATCAGCGGCGCCCCGGCTCCGGTGGAAACCCTTAGAAAAATGCGTGAAACCATGTGCGACAACTGCTTTAACTGTCTGGGATTAACTGAAGTATCGGGCCTGATAACCTATACGGAACCCGGCGCCAGTCTGGAGACACTAAATCTCACCGTGGGCAAATGCGCCCCTGATTTTGAAATGAAACTAACCGATCCACAGCGCCGGGAAGTGCCTCCGGGACAAGTGGGCGAAATAGCTTACCGTGGAACTTCGGTCATTAAGGAATATTTCATGCTGCCGGAAGTCACCAATGCCTCCTTCGATGCAGACGGTTGGTTTTATTCCGGTGATTTGGGCATGATCGATGAAGATGGCAATCTGCGGATGGTGGGACGTTCCAGGGAAATCTACATTACCAACGGCTATAATGTCTATCCGGCCGAGGTGGAAGACGCCATTATGCGTTATCCAGGAGTTATGATGTGCGCCTGCGTAGGTGTACCCCACCCCGTTTCCGGTGAAATCGGACGCGCTTACGTAGTACCTTTGCCCGGCCAGAACATTGATTTTAATCAGCTCAAAGTCTTCCTCAAAGACCAAATCAGCAGCTATAAAATTCCCGGTGAATACGTTCTGCGGGAGATGCTGCCTATGACCATGCTGGGAAAAATCGAAAAGAAGCTGTTGCGTCAGGAAGTAGCTGCCGAGGCCGCGGCCGGCAAGGATTGATAGGGGGGGAATGAAAATGCGTCTGCAAGATAAAGTTGCTGTTATTACCGGCGCCGGCAAGGGAATCGGCGCCAGCATCGCCAGACGTTTTTCCGCTGAAGGCGCCTGCCTGGCGATTTGTGATCAAAGCGAGGAATTAATTGCCACTATAACTTCCGAGCTTACCGGCAGCAGCGCCGAGGTACTGGGAATGCGGGCAGATGTAACCGATCGTGAAGCCCTTAATGAGCTGGTGAAGTTGACTGTGGAACGCTTCGGTACCATCGATATTCTGGTCAACAACGCCGGGATTATGAAAGATGTCATGATGCACAAGATGAGCGAAGCGGATTGGGATCTGGTCATGAACGTTAATATGAAAGGCATGTTTAATATGACCCAGCCGGTAGCCGCAATCATGCGGGAAAAGGGCAGCGGTAAAATCATCAACATATCGTCTGCCAGCAGATTCGGCAATGTTGGACAGACCAATTATTCATCCAGCAAGGAGGCCGTCGTCGGTTTTACCCGCTCACTGGCCAAAGAATTGGGTCCCAAGGGCATCAACGTTAATGCCGTGGCGCCCGGCACAATAATTACGGATATGTTTTTAAGGACTCCTGAACATATTCGTGATATTATGAAAATCATTACTCCTTTAGGACGCCCCGGCCAACCTGAAGAAGTGGCCAGCTTATGCCTTTTCCTGGCCAGCGACGAATCTTCCTATATTACCGGTCAGGTAATCCACTGCGACGGCGGCATTTTTATGCCTTGAGCAACCGCCGAACTGTATATACATGTGGCCGGAGTGATTTTCCGGCCCATTTTCTTTTTCCTCTCCCAGTAGAGAGTTTTAGGTTTAACAGACTACTGATATG
>DATMYB010000610.1:0-2570 GCA_035561215.1 Syntrophomonas sp.
GTCTTATATATCAATGCATGAATTCTGACCAAAATGAATCATCATGTTACAATGATGATTCATTTTGCGAAAGCCAGTAAAACCTTGCTGTGAGGCTTCAAAAATGACCACTTCTTTTTAGCTTTCCAATGGTTTGTTACCAAAAGGACACAAAATAAGCGCACCAAATCTCATAAATCCCCATAAAACGGGATTGGCATGCTCTTTGCAAATAATAATGGTCGTGCGAAGAGTGAGAAAGGAGGAATGGTTTTGGGGACCTATCAAGAGGAGTATAAATCAAAGCTGGTTTCCGCCGAAAGGGCTGCCAGTTTTGTCAGGCCGGGGATGATCGTCGAATACGGTCAATTCGCCACCAAGCCGGTTGACTTTGACCGGGCTCTGGGTGCCCGAGCGGGAGAAGACGGTTTAGCAGGTATTGAGGTGAGAGCTACGGGCGGCGTTCCGCCTGTTCCGGAGGTTATATTAAAAGATCCGGGACAAAAAACTTTCCAATATGGAAGCTGGTATTTTACGGCTATGGATCGTGCCTTATCTGACAAAGGCCTCTGTGTGCACAATCCATTTAGCTACCATGAAGCCAATTACGTTGGATTCTGGGATTCCTTCAAACACCGGCAGCCCGATTTTTGGTGCGCCCAGGTGGCGCCCATGGACGCAGCGGGATATTTTAATTTTGGCGTAGCCAATTCACATAATTATTCTTTTGCCCATGCCTCAAAAATCCGGGTTGTGGAAGTGAACCCCAATATTCCGCGCTGTCTGGGCGGTTTTCAAGAATGTATACATATCAGTGACGTAGATTTCATCATTGAAGGCTCGCAGACTCCTATATTCACGCTGCCGGACAGCAAGGAACCGACCCCCGCCGAACGAGAGATCGCTGAATTAATCGTAGAAGAAATAAGCGACGGGGCCTGCCTGCAATTGGGTATCGGATCTATGCCTAACACTATAGGAATGATGCTGGCCGAATCCGAATTAAAGGACTTGGGGATTCAGAGCGAAATGTTTTGCGACTCCTTCGTAGCCATGTACGAGGCGGGGAAGATAACCAACAAAATGAAAGCCGTTGATCGCTTTAAATCCACCTACACTTTTGCCCTGGGCAGCAAGAATACCTATGAGTTTATGAATGACAATCCCGTCCTGGCTTCCTGTCCGGTCGACTATGTCAACGACCCCTCTAGAATTCGCCTGAATGATAATTTTATTTCCATTAATAACATTTTAGAAATCGATTTATTGTCTCAGATTTGTTCGGAATCGAAGGGTCTGCGGCAGATATCGGGGACCGGGGGCCAGCTCGACTTTGTCATCGGGGCCTATGAATCTAAAAACGGCAAGAGCTTCCTGGCTTTTGAATCAACCTATAAAGATAAGGAAGGCAACCTTCAATCCAGGATTCGGCCTCTGCTGACTACCGGAGCCACGGTAACCGTGCCCCGCACTCTGGTGCACTGGGTGGTAACCGAGTATGGAAAAGTCAATTTGAAAGCCCGTTCCATCTGGGATAGGGCCGAGCAGCTCATCAGTATTGCTCATCCGGCATTCAGAGATGAGCTGATCCGGGAAGCTGAAAAAATGAAAATCTGGAGACCTGCCCATAAAATTTCCGAGGCGGCGGCAAAGGTGTAGTAAGCCTGCTGTCAAGTTCCCGCTGGGGGAATGGCAATAGGAAGCATTATCATACCCAATAAATACTCAACCCAAAAACAAGGAGGTGGTTTATAAGATCCGGGTCGCTTATTGAGTAATGAACATCTATTATTTGAAGTTTTAAGGGGGATAACTTTCATGGAAATCAAGAAAATCGCTGTATTAGGTGCTGGCACTATGGGCACCGGCATAGTTTGGGCACTGGCCACGGCCGGCAAAGAAGTGATCGTTTACGACATTGCCCAGGAAATCGTGGACAGATGTATTGCCGGGGTTAAAAAGGGCGTAGCCAAAGCTGAAGAAAAGGGACAGGCTCCGGCGGGCACCGCCGAAGGGCTGAAGATTACCGGCACTGCCAAATTGGAAGATATCGCTGAGGCGGATTTTGTAATTGAAACAGTCCTGGAAAAGATGCCGATTAAAAAAGACGTCTACAGCAAATTATCGAGCATTATAAAAGACGAAATCATAGTTGCGACCAATACTTCCGCCCTGTCCATTACCGAAATAGCCACCGCTTATAAGAAGCCTGACAAAGTGGTGGGGATGCATTTCTTCAACCCGGCTCAGGTTATGAAACTGATTGAAGTGATAGCCGCGGCTCAAACCTCGCAGGAAACCGTTGAAACCGTATTTGCTTTGTCCAAGGAGATCGGCAAAAAGCCTATTCAGGTTAAAGAAGGACCTGGTTTTGTGGTTAACCGCATCCTTATCCCGGGGCTTAATGAAGCGGCTTTCATTTTTTATGAGGGACTGGCTTCGGCTGCCGACATTGACACCGCCATGAAATTGGGCGCAGGATGGCCGATGGGCCCTTTGGCCCTTGGAGATCTGGTTGGAATTGATATAGCTTTAGAGGTCTGCAACACCCTGTTCGAAGAAACCGGCGATCCCAAATACCGCCCCGCTCC
>DATMYB010000611.1:0-3926 GCA_035561215.1 Syntrophomonas sp.
GAAAAGTTTTAAGCCTTTTACTATGTCTTGCCCTGATGTTGTCTGTAATGCAGTTTTCTGCCGTAACTGCGCTGGCAGACACGGAAGCAGAAAGTCCTTCCGTAACTGAAACGACCCCGGCGGATACCGTACCGGATACAAATGCAACGGCCGGCAGTAATGCAACCGATGAGCAAACGTCATCTGCCGAAACGGTCGACAGTGCTGCTGCCGACGAACAGACAGTACCTGCTGAAACCGGGGGCAGCGATGTAACCGATGACCAGACGGTACCGGAAAGCGGTGAGGCAGTCGATGATTCCGTCACCCCCGAGGACACAATTACGGAAAAAAAGCCCGCGCCTTTTCTGGCCTACGTTCCTTTGGATAACCGGCCGGTAAATGACGACAGAGTGATTTATGAAGCTGAAGCCGCTGGTTTTAAGGTGATAATGCCGAATGAGGATTGGTATACTACCCGTTTGGATGGCCAGCCCCTCAATGCCAATGACACCCAGTTCGGAGACAGCGAGAAGTTAATGGAATGGATACTGCTCATGGATCAGGCCACCGATTATTTCGTGATCTCCCTTGATCAGCTCCTGTCCGGCGGGTTGGTAAATTCCCGCGTTTTATATGGTTCAAAATATGCCGAAGAATATAAAATGATCGATGCCATTATCAATCTCTCCAAGACGAATCATGTATACATCATTGATACGGTGGCGCGGCTGGCTACCTGTACGGTGGGCTATCAAGGAGCATCTCTGGATACATACAATTATCTGCGTGAATACAACGCGACTCCCAGAAAAGTATTGAGCGGCGGCAGTCTGACCGTCAAAAATATCGTCAGCGGCTACAAGTATAATGAAAAGGGTACCGCGATCGCCACTAAGTCCTCTTACAACAGTGTGGTCAAAAATTCCTTGCGCAGTCGGGAACGGAAGCTGCACCTGATCGATTATATGCTGAACCAGGACAAGGGGGGGAGCATAAAATATTTCATCGGTATTGACGACTCCAATTCTGAAAATACCATACAAACCAACGAGGTTAATTATATTAAAAAAATTGTGGGCGATCGTGGATTTATTTATTCCGGGACTGATGAATTGGGCATGATGGCCGTATTAAGATTGATGATCGACCATTATGGTTCCAATGTGAACGCAGCCGCGATTTACTTCGGCAATACTGAGGATTATTCCGCCGGATCAATCTACGATATGGAAACGGTTAAGGAAAATGTTGAAGAACATCTAAAGAGCATCGGCGTAAATCAGGTAGCGCCGGGACAAGCGGATCTGGAAATCCTGGTGCTTACTTTACCGGCAAAATCGGTTTTAAATTCAAAGTACATCAGCGCTATGATCGATCATGTCAACGACAATGTAGCCAGGGGAATGCCGACCATCGTGATTAACTCGGCTCCCACCGCGTACAGCAGCAACCTGGAGTACAGAATGGTACGGGAATGTGAAATGAGCATGCTGCTGGCCTACAGCAGTTGGGGAACGGTGGGAAATTCCATCGGACTGGCTCTGGGCAACGGCATCTCCCGTTATCTGTATCTGCAAAGCCGGAACAGCAGTAGTGATGCTGCCGATATAGCCTTTTTGAAAGGCTTGATTTTCTCCTTTGAAAAAGATATCAGCTATCTGCGCAGCGGCGGCCAGACTTTGTTTAATGAATATATAACTGCAAAGGGATGGCCCACCAGTAATTTTTATCAGAATGATGTCCAGGTGAAAACAGTTTTTCAGGATTTGGAGAATATACTGAAAACTTATGATTATAACGTTACGGTCAACGATATCATCAATAACTTGACAGACTGCAGATATCTAAAAGGCTTGGGCGGGGAATGCGGTATTATCGGCGACATAGACCTGACCAATTACTCGACGCCCTTTTTTAGAACGTATGAAATGAGATTTGATATTGATGTAAAGATAGGCGACGAAACCATAAACAACCTGGATAACGCCATGACGATCAGCATGCCTTACACCCCAACCGCCGGCCAACTGGTTTATTCCCTAACCCTCTATGGGCGGGACAAGTCGGGCAAGCTGCAAAAAATTCCATGTGTTTATGACAAAACGGAGGGCTTGGTAAAATTCAGCGCTGCTGCCAACCAATACTCAGGTTTGTTCGTAGATACGCTGACCATGGATGCCGAGCAGGCCTATGGGCTGTTTACCGATGCAGACAAATCAGCATGGTATTTTGATTATGTGATTTATGTATACGAAAAAGGAATGATGCGCGGCGTGAGCAGCAATACTTTCGAGCCCGGCACGCCCATGACCCGGGCCATGCTGGTCAATACCCTGTATAGGATGGCAGGGACTCCGGAAGCAGCCAGCGCTGCCATATTAACGGACGTCTCAGCAGAAAGCTGGTACAAACCTGCCGTAGACTGGGCCTTGGCCAATAAAATTGTGTCCGGCTACGCAGACGGAACTTTCGGCCCCGACGATCCTATAACCCGCGAGCAGTTAGCCGTTTTATTGTGGAGATATATGAACTATGCGGGATTGGAAATCAAACATGGCGGGTATAGCGGCATAGCCGCTTATGAAGACGCTTATGCCATTGCCGAAGTAATGCGCAATGGGTTTGACTGGGCCTGCAGTAATGGTATCATAACGGGAACCACCAACAATGGGACTACGCTGCTTATGCCCAATGCATCGGCGACCCGGGCGGAAGTAGCGGCAGTGCTTAAACGTTTTGTGGATATGGGCATATCTCTGCCGGATAATACATCTGCTGATCATAATTAAGAACGAAAGAGCTACGATATAAAGAGGCTGTCACCATGATATGCCTCTTTTTTTTGTCAAAACATCGGGCTTCCTGAGTTTCGCTTCGGGATTTCCATTTCCATAATAAAGAAGTTTCTTGACACTTACTCATGGTCGTGGCATACTAAAATGTACTATGCAAAAAAAGAGGGATTTATCCCGGATAAATCCCTACTTCTCGGGCAAAAGGTGAACAAGCATAAGATGTGCTTAAGAAAATATAGACTGCCTGCTAGGGCCTGTAGATGGCGCTTTCATGTCGGGCGAAAGGTTTAGTACTCGGTCAACCCTAATTCCATATTTCCTTGTCGGTTAAATTTCTGCATGGCTACGTTGTCGTCAATCGCAATATGTCCAGTATTGTGATTGACGACCCCTTGCCTTGCTTCCCATTCTCCATGCTCCTCGCGTGGCGGGGATTTTTCCGGCGGAGAAAATGATTTCCGCTCAAAGAAGATGGTGGTCATCATGATTATGATATGGCAACGGCGGGTTTACTAAAATGTTTCCGAGAAATATAAAAAAGATCGGCATGAAATGCTATGATAATAATATTGTTAAAGAAGTGCTGTAATATTCGAGGTAGAGCAAGGAGGACGGCCGATTTGGATTTGAAATATCAGATTGAAGATAAGCTTGCCTGGAAGGAAAGTCTGCTGTACGGTCTGCAGTGGCTGGCCATTAGTTTGCCGGCGGTGGTGACGATCGGCAAAGTCTTGGGAGGAACAGGTTCCTCGGCAGTTGAAGTGCTGTACCTGCAGAAACTGCTGGCGGTCACGGGAGCCATACTGGTGATTCAAATTATATGGGGCCATCGCCTGCCTATTGTTATCGGCCCGGCCACGGTGTTGCTGATTGGGATTCTTGCCTCGGCGGGAAGTTCTTCCGCGGCCATATATACCAGTCTGGCAGTGGGCGGCCTGCTTTTAGCCTTGCTGGCGGTTACCGGGCTTTTCGGACGCTTACAGTCACTGTTTACGCCCCGGGTAGTGGCGGTTATTTTGTTGCTGGTTGCATTTACGCTTACGCCAACGATTCTGAATCTGCTCACCGCCGGGCAGGAGCCGAGTCCGACCCGGCGGCTGGCTTTTGCCCTGGTCTTCATGCTGCTGATGTTTGTCGGCGGTCATTATA
>DATMYB010000612.1:0-2114 GCA_035561215.1 Syntrophomonas sp.
TCTTTAAAGGATAACAAATCTCGTGAAATTTATATTTACGATTGGAGATCTCCCATCGCCAGTGTGTTTTACCGTTTCGGCACCGGGAAAGCATTTTATGAGACCCCTGGGGGAACCATAACGGGCGAGGTTGGTTTAAAACGTCAATATGAAATAAAGCAAGGAAAGCTTGAATATTTCTTTGATGCGAATGTTCAGATTATAGATGAATTTTTAAGAAAGCTGTTGTCGCAAAACGCTTCCCCTAAAATGAAAACCATTGTAGAAACCATCCAAAAAGATCAGGACATCATCATACGGGATATGGAAATGGAGCTGATGATGGTCCAGGGCGTGGCGGGAAGCGGAAAAACTTCAGTGGCGCTGCACCGGGCCGCTTATCTTATGTACCAGGGCCTGTCAGACAGGTTATCTTCCAGCGATATATTGATCATCTCCCCCAATCGGCTGTTTGAACAGTACATTATCAATGTGTTGCCCGAGTTAGGAGAGAAAAATGTAACTTCGATCATATTTGAAGAAGTCTTTCCCCTGGTTTTGCAGCATGAACCGGTGCAAAGCAGGAATCAATTTTTAGAATGTCTGCTCTCTTCCCGGGATGAGAATTATAAGCACAGATTAAAGCGCAGCATGCAGTTTAAGGGCTCCGGCCAGTTTATGGAAATACTAAAACGCTTTATCGATGACCTGCCCCATAAATGGATCGAGTTCAACGATATCGATTATGGCGGTAAGCACTTGATAAACCGGCAGCTTTTGAAAGCCAAACTACTAAAGTTGAATAAGGCCTCGTTGCTAAGCTCACGTTTGGAGCAATTGGAAAATGATATTCTGGAATTAGTGCATGAACAGCGGAAAAGCCGTATGGCAAAGTTAAAAAGCTATGTTGATGAAAAATCAGCGTATGCATTTGAGCTAGAAGAAACCGCCCGTATGTTATCCATCTATGAAAGCACCGCGCTGATGAAAAATATACGCAAATTTACCGAGTTGGACTATGTGCAGCTTTATAGAAGGCTGTTCAGTCATAAAGACTATTTTTACAATTTGGCTCGAGGCATTGAATTACCGGATGATATTGAAGATATTATGGATTTTACCCGTGAAAACCTGCCAAAGAATTATTTGCACTATGATGACGCCCTGGCCCTGATTTTTCTAAAGTTAAAAACCAGCGGCTATAACGGCTATAAAGGAATAAGGCAGGTGCTGATAGACGAAGCCCAGGATTATGATTCCATCCATTTCGCCATACTGAATATGATGTTTCCCTCATCCCGCTATACGGTGCTGGGAGATATCAATCAAACCATAGGAAAGCAGGAAGATTTATCGCTATATGACCAGATAAGCCGGATATTGAATAAGCCAAGATCGAAGCTGGTTACTCTGGATAAAGGCTTTCGCTGTACCGATGAAATCCTGACGTACAGCGCCAGGTTTCTTGACCGCAGCTTTAAACTCCATAGCTTCGCCCGCAAAGGGGACGCGCCGACAGTTTTTACGGCCCCAACCCAATCCGGGCTGGACCGTCTGATTATATCCGAGTGCATTAATTGCCGGGAAAAGGGCTGTCAATCCATAGGGTTGATCTGTAAAACTGAACAGGACACCATTACTTTATATGAGCGCCTAAAGGGCAAGATCGATATTCAACTAATAAGAAACGACGCCGGCATTGATTTGCAGGGGATATTCGTCATCCCCGTGTATATGTCGAAAGGTCTGGAATTTGACGCCGTGCTCATATGTGACGCGGATAAGGATCATTTTAACGACGAGGATGACAAAAATCTTTTATACATTGCATGTACCAGAGCGCTGCACAGACTTAGCCTGTTTTACAGCGGAGAAATCAGTCCCTTACTGTAATCCAACAAAGGGACGTTCTTTTTGTTGGATTAAAAGCTATATTTCAGAACAGACAGCGTATACGTTTTAGGCGGAAGCAACAGTACCTTGTTAAGGAGTGATCAATTTGGTTTTTCAAGAGGTGGCGGGAATTTTAGCCGAAATCATTGATGTTGATGCCGAAGATATAACCCCGGAAACGGAATTAACCAACGAATATGGTATTAAGGCAATAGATGTTGCCAAATTAGTAATAGCCTGTG
>DATMYB010000613.1:0-11161 GCA_035561215.1 Syntrophomonas sp.
CCGGCAGAGTACGACAGATGGGAAATACCAGCACATAGGAGATCAGCAGTCCGCCCAGGACGATAAACACCAAGCGCGTACGTCTGCCGGCAAACAAAACCCCCTGTTCCTCCAGCGAGATCCGGTTGAATATCAGCACCGCCAGGCCCAATAAGCCAATGATCGCCAGCGCCAGCGGGATGGTTTCCAGCTCCAACCGAGGCGCCGGTCCGATCATTCCGGAGATTCCATACATCATCCAGTCGGAGAAATGATCTACGGACTGTATAACATTCCAGTGTTCACCGGTAAGATAGTCGGTAATGGTAAGGTAGTTGGCCAGATAATGCGCTTTAATCGAAAATGACTGGGAAGCGTTAAAATAACGCGCCGCCATGTTTTCCGCCATGGCGATCAAGGCCCCCGGTACATAGATCAGCACAAAGCTGATGCCGGCGGCCGGCAGTGCCGAAGCCGTAAAGGTGGAAGTAAACAGTGCCAGGGTAAACAGGGCGATCAGCCCCAGACTCATAATCAGTTCCCAGCGCAAAATACCGGCGGCGCCCACACCCACTCCCAGGGTTTCCGACATGGCCAGGAGAAAAGCCCCATTGACCGCCATGGCCAGCAGCAGGCTGGCGCTGCCGGCCAGAAATTTGCTGAGTATAATGTCACCGCGGCTTACCGGAGTGGTTACCAGAAAAGCCAGACTGCCTTTGCGTTCTTCTCCCAGCAGGAGTGCCCCCAGGAGAATCGGGGCCGCCAGCCAAAATACATGCAGGCTGCCTTGCAGCAGCGGAGGCGGTCCCATCGGCAGCTGATAAAAGTTGAGCATGTAGGTTAAACACTGGCCCCATTGCTGGGTCACCCCGCCTCCCTGCCCCAGATAATAAAGGCTTTTTAATACCGGCACATAGATCAATAAGAGCAGTGCAACCAGAAAATAACCCCGGTGGTGACGCAGCTCCTTTTGCAAAAGAGCCCGCTGTCCACGCCATCTGTTCATCCGTATTCCTCCCCCACGGCTAATCGGTTCATCCATATATTTGCGTTGTTGAAGGTATAAACATTCCGTCGCCAGACTCCGCCTGGGGAAACACCCAGTGTTCCCTCAGTACTCTGTCAACACTAATTCCACATTTCCTTGTCGGTTAAATTTCTGCATGGCTGCGTTGTCGTCAATCGCAATACGTCCAGTATTGCGATTGACGACCCCTTGCCCTGCAGAAATTTTCCTCGACAAACAATATGCGGACTTAGGGTTGACAGAGTACTAATACTCCTTCATGTTTATACATTCAGCATGAAATCAGGTTTTTTGCAGCGGAGTCAGCGTTACCATTCATCATGCTTCCATTCAATCGTAATTTCTGCCCAGACCCAGTCTGGCCGGCAGTCTCCACAAAATCCCCATTCCCAGATAGACGGCCACAAATATCAGCAATAGGTAAATGAAAAATTGCGGCCAGGATGCCGCCTTATCGACGGCCCCCAAAGGAGACATAAAAATCGCCAGCCCCAGGCGGCCTTTTTCTTTGGAATTGCCGCTCAGGAAGACCTCGCCGCTTTTCTCCAGCGGATTGTTCTCAAAAAGGTACAGCGCCAGCAGCAAAAAAAGCAGATCCGCCAGCAGCAAAGCCAGCATTGCCCCCCCAAAATAGCCCGTATGGTTCAATCCGGCCAGGCTGTCGGCGCTTATATATTCAATGACATTCAGAGCGTTGAGCCAGTGATGAGCCAGGGTTGACTGGGCCTCCGTCAAAACCTGGAACTTGGTCAGGGGAAGTACGACGATGCCGGTCAGCCAAAGGGGAAGCCCCAGAAAAAAGCCGGTAAATACCACCGAATATAAAATGGAGGCAAAGATACAGGCACTCAGCAAAGCCAGGCTGAACAGGACCAGCATGATCATGGTGGTTCGCACCCACCACCATAAGACCGCACTGAGCGGGATCATCCCGTCGTTTACCGCACCGATTGCCGCCATGCCCAACAGCAGCGCCAACATGCCAACCAGGATGCCCAGATGGCCCAGCAGCCATTTGGCCGCCAGGATTTGACGGCGGCTCACCGCGGCACTGGCCAGATAGTTCAGACTGCCGCCCCGTTCCGTCCCCAGCATGATCGCCGCCAGCAATACCACTCCGATGACCGCGATTTGTTCCATCGTACTGAACCCGCTGCCGAGGATCGACTTCAGTACCCAGCCCTCCGGGCTAAGGCCGGATTCGTTAGGAACCCGGTTGCGGAAGGCAAAAAATTGTATGAACAGTGAATCGAAAACGGGTTCCAGCATGATCAGGCCAAAGAACAGCAGCCAATGCCAACGAAACTGACGCCATTCTTTCCATAACAAACCAGGATGAAACAGCCCCGTCACGAAACGGCCGCTATTAACCAGCGGCGCCGGCGTCGGATTGGCCATGCTCATAGCTGTAACCCCTTTCCTTCATCAGCATCAGGAATATATCTTCCAGGCTCAGGTCCGCCTCTTCCAGCAGCAATGGCTTTAATTCCTGAAGCTTTTGATAGATCTCGTTCACCTCGCCTTGAAAAGTGAGGGTATAAACCCGTCCCGTCCGCTGACTGTCCATGATCCCGGCCAGCCCGGTCAAACTTTGTTCAGGGGTATCCTCCGCCGGCATCACCCGGAATTTATGCATGGATGCTTTGAGTTGGTCCAGGGAAGAGGAAAAAAGCAAATTGCCCTGCCAGAGAGAAGCTATGTAATCGGCGCTCTGCTCCAAATCATTGAGATTGTGGGTAGAATAGAAAACCGTGGTCTGGCGCTGCGCTACCTCCTCAATGATACTTTGCATGAAAGCCCGGCGCACCACCGGGTCCAGCCCGGCCGTGGGTTCATCTAGCAGAATCAGGCGCGGGCGCAGCGATAAGGCCAGCACCAGGGAAACCTGAACCGCCTGGCCCCGGGAAAGATTGCGAATGCGTTGTCCCAAGGGCAAATCATATTGTCGCTGCAGTTGGCGGCAGCGCTCCCAATCCCAATGGGGATAGAGCCGGCCGGCCAGATTGCACATATCCGCCACCGTGAAGGAAGGATATAGGACCGGCACATCCGGCACATAGCCCACCCGTTCCCGAATGCTGCCGCTTTTCTCCCTCACGCTGCGTCCCAGTATAAAAGCCTCCCCGCTGCTGGGCCGGCTGATGCCGGCCAGGATCTTCATGAGGGTGGATTTGCCCGCGCCATTGGGGCCGATGAGCCCAAAAATAGTGGCCGCGGGAACCGATAAACAAAGATCGTTAAGCGCCTTGCGGCCGTCATAAAACTTACTCAGATTCCGGGTTTCCAGCGCCAGTTCCATGTTATTTCCCCTCCTTGTTTTGCTCCCAATCGCGTAAATACTTCATGATAAACTTCTTCAGTTCAGCCTGGCTGATGCCCTGAAGATAAGATTCCACCAGCATCGCCTGCATATGTTCGGCCAGCTTCGTATAATCCGCCTCGCTGTCCCGGCGAACCGGTTCGGCGGCCACGAAAGTACCGCGGGAACGCATCGTTTCAATAATGCCCTCCTGCTCCAGACGCTGATAAGCCTTGGCAATGGTGTTAGGATTAATGCGCAGCTCACCAGCCATTTCCCGGACAGTGGGCATACGATCTCCGGTTTGCAGGATTCCGCGGGCAATTGCTTCTTTAACGCCTTGGATCAGCTGCAGATAAATGGGGGTACTCGAACGAGGATCAATATCAAACCACATAAGCCCACCTACTGTTGTACTACTTGTTATAGTACAACAGTAATAATTAAATTGTGCTCTGTCAAGGCAAAAAATTAAGGAGACCGTTCGAAAACCGTCCCCTTGATACAAGCCGGCGACTGACGATTGCCATACGCTTGATAAAATCGTTTAAACGGCAAGCCCTGCCTGAACTCCCTCCCTAACAGCCTCTAATGCATTGCGAACCTCTTTTGCGTCCCCAATGACCTGAACCGGTATGCCTAATTGCGCTTGGATTTCCTTCCCCAGGTAATTGTTTGAACGGGCGCCGACCGCCAATACAATTGCGTCGATATTGCCTAAAATGATCGCTTGCCCTTTGTTTTCCATTACGATTTGATGAGGTTCTACTCTGATTACTTTGGCTGACGTCACAATCTTAAAATTGATTTCCTTTTTGTCGCGTTTATTTTTTACATACCAGCGCCAAATGGCCCCCATGCCTTTTCCCCAGTACGGTTGCATTTCGATTACAGTCACGTCTTTTCCTAATGATGTCAATAGCTCTGCCGTCTCGATGCCCACGGCGCCGCCTCCAACAACGGCAACCCTCTGTCCTTCAACATGACCGAATTTCAGCGCCTCCCATGCCTGGATTGCAAAAGCTGATTCTGTTCCGCTAATTTGAGGAGTTACTGGTCGGGCTCCCGTAGCTACAATTACTTTGTCGGGATTCAAGTTTTTTATGAAATCAACGTCAGCACGTTTACCCTCTATTATTTCTACTCCAGCAGATTGAACTTTTCTGCTAAAGTAGCGGATGGCTTCCCTGAATTCTTCCTTGCCGGGAACCATAGCAGCCAAATTTAACTGCCCTCCAAATTCTTTCTGTTCTTCCACCAGAATTACATGGTGTCCCCTTGCAGCCATTACCCAAGCTGCATTCAGGCCGGCTGGACCGCCTCCGACCACAATAATTCTGGCAGGGCTTTCCGTTTTGTTTAATTTTAATTGAAATTCCCGGCCGGCCCATGGATTAACTAAGCATGAAATCCCAGCGGATTGAACAGCACTCAATGAATCGATGCAACCCTGCAAACAGCCGATACAGGGAGCTATATCCTCCGCTTGTCCCGTCATCGATTTGAAAACCCATTCCGGGTCAGCTAGGTGAGCTCTTCCCACCGCCACGAAATCGGCTTTATTTTCAGCTATTATTCTGTCAGCCATTGCAGCGGTTTTAATACGCCCTACGGCGATGATAGGCACAGGAACCATTTGCTTTATGCTATGCGCCAATTCAACAAAACATCCCTGCGGCTCTATGGCCGGCGGAATCGTTGCTGGATATGACCCGTATACCCCTGCGGAAATATTGAGCACATCCACCCCGCTTTCCATTAAAGTCCGCGCAACCTCGCAAGCGTCGCTCAGAATCAAGCCGTTTTCCACATAATCACTCCCGTTATAACGGCAGCTAACCGGAAAATCGCGACCTAACTCGTCCTTGATCGCCCGGACGACTTCAACCAAGAATCGGGCTCTTTCTTTAGGTCCTCCTCCGTATTGGTCCGTTCTTTTATTGGCCTGCGGAGATAAAAAATTACTTCCCAGATAACCATGTCCACCATGGACTTCCACCAAATCCGCCCCTGCAGCAGCAGCCCGGCGAGCGGCGGATACAAATGCGTGTTTGATTCCTTCTATTTCCTCAATGCTCAATTCATGTGGAACTACTCTCGCAACCGGCGAAGGTATGGGAGAAGGGCCCACTGCGATTAAGTCGGCGGTAAGGGCCTTTGATGTCTCTCTTCCCGGGTGATGCAGTTGGACTCCTACCGCCGCTCCTTCTTTGTGGATGGTATCAACCAGGCATTTCCACTCTTTCTGATGGCTGTCGGAAGCTAAAGACATGTGGCCTGTTTTTAGACCGGGGACCGGTATTATATAGGAAGCTTCAATAATAATCAAGCCTGCCCCGCCTGCAGCCCGTTTTTGGTAGTACTGTATGATTCTCTCCCCGGGATATCCTAACTCAGCCAGTCCTGATCCCATGGAAGGCATAACAATTCGGTTTCGGAGCTTCAGTCTCCCGATCTGCCCAGGTTCAGCCAGATGCGGAAAACTTGACTTTATTTTCTCTTTATTAAAATCCATTGCCGTTCATGTTTCTCCTATATGATAATCTTTCGCTGCTTAAAGATTTGAAAGCGGGTTAAATCAGCCTTTTCCCTGCGCCTATGGATATCCTGTTCTTTTTACTAATCCGCGGGGCTATCTGGAATACTTTTTAATAATTTGTTTACCGGAAATATGGACCATGATTTCATCGGTCCCGCCGGCAAACTGCTGACCTCGGGCATCTTCCCATAATCTGCTGATACGGCAGTCTTCGGTATACCCTATCCCCCCCATTATCTGCATGGCCTCATTGCATACATCTGTGGCTGTCATAGAAACATACCTTTTGGCCAGGGCGCTGTTCAATTGTACTGGCATGCCATTATCCAATTCCCAGGCAACCCTGTATACCATGCACCTCATATTTTGTACTTTAATCTCCATATCAGTTAGTTTTTGCTGAATCAATTGATAATTGCCGATGGGCTTTCCGAATGTAACTCTTTGGGCTGCATACGCAGCCGCATCCTCCAGGGCGCATTGAGCCAACCCCACACTCCATGCGGCCAGCGATAAGCGCTCGACTTCAAAGTTTTTCATCAGATTAATGAACCCCTGACCACGTTCACCTACCCGCATACTCTCTTCCACCACGACGTTATCAAACCATATGTCGCACAACGGTAAAAGCTTCTGTCCGATTTTGTGGATAGGGGCGGTCTTGATTCCCGGCAGATTCATCGGCACCAGCCACATCGACATACCTGTATTCTGGGGAGAGGGATCATCATCTTTGGCGACAACCAGCATGTAGGGCACTTTCAAACCGCCTGATACCCAGGTCTTTTGTCCGCTTAAAACCAGCTTGCCATCGATTTCCTTAACAGTGGTTGCCATGGCCATGTTATCTGATCCCGCACCCGGTTCGGAAATCGCCAGCGCAAATGGAGGTTTCCCTTCCTTGGAATAAAGATCCATACAGAGCGCGATCTGCTCGGGGGAACCGAATTCACATATATCATACATACTCAACAGATTCAGTTCAAAAGGCGTAGAACAACCCGCGGCTCTGGTTAATTCCTCCATAACCAGGCAAAAAGTAAGTTTGTCGATAGGAACTCCGCCATATTCTTCCGGTATTCCTAAAAAAGCGAATCCTACGTCCTTAAAGGCTATAAGTACCTCATCCGGCACGCTTCCATCCTTATACCATTGTTGGATCTTTTCTTCGTTAAAATGTTCTGCCACGAATTCCCTGATACTCTCCAACAGCAGCTCTTGTTCATCCGTTAGTCTAAAATCCATTTCCAGTTCCTCCAATTAATGATTCCTGCTCGCCGGGAAGGTCGATTGACTATTTAAGCGTTTACCTAATAATGAATGTTTTGAACCAATCAACCTACCCGGCGAGGCGAAACTTGCTGTATTTTAACCAATAATCAATTCCTGATGATACTTTGATCCTATACAGGCCCAACCATAGCCTAGTCCTTCAAAAGCAACGGGTTGTGTTCACCCAGCTTGGGATAACTTGTGTCCAAAGAAACTCCTTCTGGCCGGTAGACAGTGGTTACAAAATTTAAGCCGTCTGGGGTCGTCTGAATTAATCCACGTTCTTTAATATAAACACTATTAACGAGTTCGCTGATTCTCAGTACTGGAGACATGCAGCAGTCAACCTTTTCCGCAAACTCTGCCCATTCCTGCTGCGTGCGTCCTTTGAATATATCAATTAATTCCTGCAGGTAGGGATTTTCAGGAGAAGGCGTCGTATGTTGGTGAGGTATTAGATCTTCGCGGCCTACCGCGGTACAGAAATTTACGAAAAACTTATCTTCCATGGCTCCCAATGTCATATGGCGCTTATCTTTGGTTTCAAAGACGCCGTATCCTATGCCAAGGTCAAAACATCCATGTTCAGTTCCGTATGCTGATTGTTGGGCGATGTGCAAATTAACACAGAAAACCATTTCGTCGGTCATGGCAATATCAAGATAGACGCCTTGACCAGTCCTTTCCCGATTCACCAACGCAGCGCATATCTTCTCGCTGGTGGCAATGCCGCCGATGGTGTCAGATATGGAATGATAGGGTACGATAGGATTACCGTTGGGATCAAGCAGTTGATCCAAGAAACCGCTTAGCGCCATATAGTTCATATCATGACTGGCCAGGCTGGACAAACTGCCGCTTTGACCGAATCCTGTTAACGAAGCATAAATCAGATCCGGCTTGATTTTAGTTAACGTGTCGTAGTCGATGCCTAATTTTTTAGTGACTCCCGGGCGAAAACTCTCCAGGACAATGTCAGCATCTTTGATTAGGTTAAGAACCTTTTGCAAGTCATTTTTATCTTTTAAATTGGCTACGATACTCTTTTTTCCCCTATTATTGCAACGGAAATTCATCCCTTCTCCGCCTTCGTACCAGACATCGACCTGTCTGGCCGGATCTCCGCTGGGCGATTCCACCTTGATAACCTCAGCGCCTTGATCAAGCAAGCGCAGTGTCGCAAACGCTCCGGGGTAATATTGAGAAAAATCAATCACTTTAATACCTTCTAATGGCTTCATTTTATCATCCTCCAATATTTAAAAAATGAATCTTCCAGGGTCCACCCGCCTGATAATCTTCTTTACTGCCCTCCCCTCAGCAAACTTTGATTTACTTTCGACTACTGCAACAATTATGAAATTCCAAACGCTAAAGGGTAAAATCATGCCCCCTGCTCTTGCCTTTCTTGGGAATCGATCCTTTTCATCCAAGCCCCTTTCAAGGCCCCCCTATCGATCTTACCGTTTGCCAACTTGGGCATTGTATCAATCAAATATACTTGATCCGGTATTTTGAACTTGGCGATTTTTCCCTGAGCAAATTCTCTCAGCGACTCAGCACTATGTTTTGGACTGTTGGGCTTCAGGACAATAAAAGCGGCAGTCTGTTCACCCAACTCGGAGTGAGGTAAGCCAATAACCGCGATCTCCAATACATCCGGATGAGTATAATAAATCTTTTCGATGTCGATGGGATAAATGTTTTCACCGCCGCGAATGATCATATCGCTCTTCCGTCCAACGATCCGGACATATCCTTTTTCATCAACCGTAACCAAATCACCCATATGGACCCAACCGTCAGATAACGTCTCTTGCGTCAGTACCGGGTCCAAATAATAACCTTTCATCACGTTATAACCCTTAACAACTAATTCACCGATTTCGCCCGTCCCTACTTCGTGCCCCCGATCATCTACGATCTTGATCTGAATCCCTTTTAAGGGTCTTCCTACGGTTTCCGCTACCATAACCTCATCGTCCTCCAGGCCGGTCATCAAAACAGCCACCGTTTCCGTAGATCCATACGCTATCATTACGCCGCAATTCAATTCGTTGCCAATCTGTTTAACTAAATTCGGGTCACAATAAGCTCCGGCTAAAAAACTGACCCTTAATGAAGTTAAATCTTTTTGTTTCTGCCTGTACTCCTGCAATTCTCTGACATACATCGTAGGAACCCCATATAGGACAGTGCCTTTCTCATGTTCTATCAAATGCAGTACTTTATCCGGTTCAAATCTATCGATTAATACAATTTTTCCGCCAAACCAGCAAGGTACGATCATACCGGTTACAACCGCAAATAAGTGACAGACCGGGATAGGAACAATGAATACATCTGCAGCGGTACACGCTAAGCGGGAGCCAATGTTTTTGGCACTTTGGAAAAGGTTTTTGTAGGTTAGTTCCACTCCCTTGGGAACTCCACTTGATCCCGATGTGAACATCACCATACAGACATCTTTCGCTGGATCCACTTTAACTGATTCAATGTTTGCCTCAGATCCGCTCTCTAATATATCTGCATATGAAGGTACGCCAAACGCCTTAAAACGAACGGTTATAGCTTTTGCAGCCGCGCCTTCTTCATTGATCCAGTGCAAGTGGTTTTCATTCGTCACAAATATTAATTTGGGCATCGCTTTTTTTAATCGTACCCAGACTTCGTTTTTCTCTAGCTGAGGATCGAGCGGGATCATAATGGCCCCCAATTTGGCGGCAGCAAAAAATATCTCGATAAATTCATGACCGTTGGGAACGAAACTAACAACCACATCCCCCTTTTGAACCCCTATCCGCAGCATTGCTGATGCCAGTTTGTTGGTCTCTAAACGCAGTTCCCGATAGGTTATCCTGCGTTTCTTATCAATAATGGCTTCTTTATCTGGCTCCTTATATCCCCAATAATCCAATAAAGCTTGAAATGTCTCCGCGGTAAAAATAATATTCCCCCCCTTCGCGACGGTCTTGACGTCGTGTTGCCTTCATTATTAGATTTGAAGGGCTAGATCTGTAGCAGTCTCATCCGGAAAAGATCCAGGTAAACTGCTACGGATCATCTTAAAGTCCCTATTGCATCGGTTTCCATTCTCCACTAAGCCGTTTTTGTTCCTGGGCCTTACCCATGCTCATGATGATGAACAAAAGGATTAATAATACTACAGCAATACCAGAAATAATCATAAATACCGTGTTGTAACTGCCGGTGGTGTCCCTAAGCCACCCCTGCACCGTGATATAGATTGCGCCAGCCCACATGACTACAGTGTAATAGCTGGAAAATATCTTGCTGTAATCCTTCATTCCAAAGAGAGTTTTCACGATAATCGGTAAGCCCACGGTAGTTAAGGCGCGTATAAGCCCTAATAAGAAGACCAGGGATGCCAGCACTGCAACAACCGGCTGATTGTAAGCTGCTAGACCTCCGGCTGTTACCACAGCGATTGCCGCCCATAAGTACAAAGTAGCATTCACTCCCAGTTTTTCACTGAACCAACCAATGATAAATTGGCCGCCTGCCACTCCAAATTGATAGAACGACAGGACAGTGCCGACCAATATTACGTCAAGGCCTTTGTCTCCCAGTGCGCCAGGGACATGCATGAAAACACCGTTAAGAAACGGTAACAGGGCTACAAATACCCACAGTAGCCACCAATGGGGCATTTTTCGAACTTCCGCCTCACTGTAACCGTTAAATACAGCTCCCGTTCCGCCAGCAGCTGCGGCCTTTTCCGCAATTGCGGCTTGTTCTCTTTGGAACCGTTCAATATCATACGGTTGTGCGCCAATTTCTTCGGGTTTAAACCTCATGACAAATAAGCCCAAGGGAATCAAAACAACCGCAGCCACGACAGCGGAAAACATAAATCCGGCAGGATACCCCCCAGATTTAATAAAATAACTAATGATCGGGGCGCCTATCATGCCGCCTAATCCGCCGCAGCCTGCTGCGATCCCGAGATAGGTAGCAGAATAGGCAAACCAGCTTGGAATGACCACAGGAGCCGTAATAAAGATACCAAGCCCCGCTAAAATAC
>DATMYB010000614.1:0-4731 GCA_035561215.1 Syntrophomonas sp.
TATTTATATCCGCCGGCGTGACCCCGGCAATCCTGGAAGCTTGTCCGATGGTTTCCGGCTGGAATTGCTCCAGCTTCTGCATGGCTTCCGACGACAGGGTCTTTATTTCCCGGTATTTGATGCCGGCCGGAATGGTTTTGCTCTCCAGCTTTTCAAAGCGATTGACCTGCTCCTGCTGTTTGCTGATATAACCTTCGTATTTTGACTGAACCTCCAACTGTTCCTTGATTTCCTTTTTCATCTCCGGTATGAGACCCAGCTTGATAAAATCATCCAGTTTAACTTCCGGGCGCCGCAGCAGATCCCATAAGGAGATCCGATCCCGGATCACGGCGCTGCCGATCCGTTCCAGGTAATCTCCTATGGTTTTGTCGTTGGGGGTGTAAGTGGTTTTTTGCAGCAAGTTCCGCAATTCCTCCAACTGCTGCCGTTTCTGGGCAAAGGCCTGCCAGCGCTGATCGCTGACCAGCCCTATTTCCCGTCCCTTTTCGGTAAGCCGCAGGTCGGCGTTGTCCTGGCGCAGCAGCAGCCGGTATTCGGCCCGGGAAGTCAGTAAACGGTAGGGCTCGTCCATTTCCTTGGTGACCAGATCGTCGATCAATACGCCGATATAAGCTTCGCTGCGTTTCAGCACTAGCGCCGGCCGGCGCTGAACTTTCAACGCCGCATTGATGCCGGCGATTAATCCCTGGGCGGCCGCTTCTTCGTAGCCAGAGGTTCCGTTTATCTGTCCCGCCGTAAACAAGCCCTCCACTACCTTGCTCTCCAGACTTAATTTAAGCTGGGAAGGGACTACATAATCATATTCAATGGCGTAACCGGTTCTTAAAATGCGCACCTGTTCCATGCCGGGGATGCTGCGCAGCACCGCCAGTTGCACATCTTCCGGCAGACTGGTGTTAAGTCCCTGCACATACATTTCATCCGTATCCCGTCCTTCCGGCTCAATAAACAATTGATGGGATTCCTTGTGGGCAAAACGCACCACCTTGTCTTCAAAGGAAGGACAATAGCGCGGGCCTTTGCCTTTTATTACCCCGGTAAACAAGGGCGCCCGCTCAATATTGTCCATGACGATCCGATGGGTTTCCGGGGTGGAATGGGTCAGCCAGCAAGACATCTGCTCTCGGGAATCGGGTTCGCTGATAAAAGAAAAGAGCGGTGCTTCCGGATCTCCCGGCTGTTCCATGGTTTTGGAGAAGTCCACGCTCTTGCGGTCCACCCGCGGGGGCGTGCCGGTTTTAAAGCGCCCCAGTTTGATCCCCAGCCGGTGCAGGCTGTCCGACAAGCCGGCAGCAGGAAACTGGTTGTTGGGACCGCCGTCATACATAAGATCGCCGATAATGATCCGGCCTTTTAAGTAAGTACCGGAGGTTATTACCACCGCAGCGCATAAAAATCTAGCCCCGGTACGGGTGATAATAGCACGCACCTTGCCTTCTGATGCTTCGATATTCACTACTTCCGCCATCAGCAGGTGCAGTCCGGGCTGGCTTAAGATGGTTTTGCGCATTTCCTTCTGGTATTCCTGCTTGTCCGCTTGGGCCCGCAGCGATTGTACCGCCGGGCCCTTGCCGGTGTTGATCATGCGCATTTGTATGCTGCTTTTATCGATGTTTACTGCCATTTCCCCGCCCAAGGCATCGATTTCCCGCACCAGTTGGGCCTTGGCCGGTCCGCCGACGGAAGGATTACAGGGCATTAACGCGATCCCTTCAATATTGAGTGTGACCAGCAGGGTGCTGAGCCCCATCCGGGCCGCTGCCAGAGCCGCTTCGCAGCCGGCATGTCCCGCCCCTATCACTGCCACATCATATTTTCCCGCTTCATAAATCATTCCTTAACCCCGCTAACTAAACTATTTACCGATACAAAAATCATGAAATATCCGGTCAATGACCTCTTCCTTCAGGGATCTGCCGCTGATTTCACCTAAGCATTCCAGGGCCCCCCAGATATCCACGCCTAAGCAGTCCAGGGGCGCCGATCCCAGCTCCCGCAGGGCATTTTCCGCCAGCCCCCGGCTTTTCAGCAAGGCGGTTTTTTGCCGCAGGTTGATCATGATTTCCATCCCGTCCAACCTCTGGCTAACCGGCAGCACCATGGCCTCGATGGCCTGTTCCAATTCATCCAGTCCGTATTCTTCCTTAACGGATGCTCTGATTACGGTTTCATCAGGAAATAATTGCGCCAGTTCTTCCTCGCTGATCGCCTTGCATTCAATATCCTCTTTGTTGACCAGTACCAGCCGCTTCTCCGGCGCGATATCCTGAAATATCTCCATATCTTCCCGGTCGATGCCAGCAGCGAAATCCAGCACCAGTATCACCAGATCGGCCTGATCCATCTTCTCCCGGGATTTCCCCACCCCGATTTGCTCTACCAGATCGTCGGTGGCTCTTATCCCGGCGGTATCCATTAGCTTGACCGGAATACCGCGCACGTTAATATACTCCTCCACAATATCCCGGGTGGTTCCGGGTATATCGGTAACGATGGCTTTTTCTTTCCGGGCCAAGGCGTTTAACAGACTGGACTTGCCCACGTTGGGTTTGCCCACAATAGCCAATTCGATCCCTTCCCGGTATATTTCCGCCCGGCGGGCCGCTTCCAGCCATTGATCCAGGGTGGCAATGGTTTCCTCCAAAATAGAAGCCGCTTCTTCCCCGTCAAGATCTCCTACCTCTTCGGGAAAATCCAGGCTGGCATCCACCATGGCATTAAGATGCAGCAACTTTTCTTCCAAATCGGCGATAAATTTGCCGTTGCTGCCGGCCAGTTGCCGGACCGCCAGTTGCAGTCCCCGTTGGGTTTTGGCGCGAATAATTTCCAGCACCGCTTCCGCCTGTCCCAGATCCAAACGGTCATTTAAAAATGCCCGTTTGGTAAATTCGCCCGGCTCGGCCAGCCGCGCTCCTGCTTCCAAACATCGCTGCAGGCAGGCCTGCAGCGCCGCTCTTCCCCCATGACAGTTGATCTCCGCCACATCCTCGCCGGTATAGCTGCGAGGCCCGCGCATAATCCCTACCAACACCTCGTCGAGACGGTTGCCCTCGGCGTCGGTGATCCATCCCAGGTTAAGGGAAAAATTGCGGCGCTCTTGCAGAGGAAGACCTTCCTGGTGGGGGGTAAATATATGATCGGCAATGGCGATGGCGCCGTCTCCGCTCATGCGTATGATTCCAACCGCGCCTTCTCCGATTGGGGTGGAAACGGCGGCGATAATATCGTCGTTCATATTTTCTCGGCTCCTGTATTTATTTTTTTGATTCACCTGCAAAAACCTGATAGTATTCATGTTGAATGTATAAACATGGAGGAGCACTTGACGCTGAGTCTGGCGACGGAATGTTTGTACATTCAACTAACCAACTATGATTTTCCGGCAAAAATCCAACAAAAAGAACGTCCCTTTGTTGGATTTAAAAAAAAGGCCCCGCAGGGCCTTTTTCTTATTTTTTTAGCGCTATGACCACCTTGCGGTTGGGTTCGTCTCCCATCGAATAAGTTACCACCTGCGGATCCTCCTGCAAAGCCGTATGCACGATTCTGCGTTCCTGGGAGGACATGGGCCGCATAACTACATTTTTCCTGGTGTCTTTTACCTTCTCGGATAACCTTAACGCCAAAGACTCCAAGGATTCGTCCCTTTTCTTACGATAATCCTCAACATCCAGAACCAGTCTCAGTCTTTCGCTCCGTTTGCGGTTGATCATCAACCCGGCAATATATTGCAGTGCGTTTAAGGTTTCCCCCTTGCGCCCGATCAGCAGTCCCATATCATTACCTATAATATTGATGCGTATGGTTCCCTGCTCCGCCGAGATTGCGTTGATCTGATAATCGATTTTCATTTTTTTAAGGAGTTCTTCAACGATTTTGCGGGCGTCTTCAGCCGGATCCGCTTCCTTCCTGCTTACTTTAACTGTTGCCGGTTTGCCTCCGATCAGTCCCAGTAGCCCTTTGCTGCCTTCTTCTATAACCTCGATCTCAACTTCGTCCGCTCCGCACCCCAATTCTTCCAAGGCGGCTTGAACGGCTTCATCAACGCTTTTTCCCTTTTTTTCTGTTGTTTGGACTTGCATTTTTCGCTTTTCCTCCTTCGTCCCCCCCGGCGGCCTTTGTCTTGCCTCCTGCTTTACCGGCATTGGCATTTTTGGATTGGTTTTGTTGGTTGGTTTTGCCGGTTTTCTCACTCGTTGAGGGTTTGGCATTTTCCTTCGTCTCTACCGCAGTTGCCGCTGTCCCCATGCTAACAACTGCCGGAGCTTTTTTCTGCGAGTTGACGTATAGCTGTTGAATAATTCCCAGGATGTTAAATACCACCCAGTACAAAGGCAGTCCGGCCGGCAGCTTGTACGCTATGAATGCCATGAAGAGAGGCATAAAATACAACATCGTTTTTTGGGTCGGATCTTTACTGTCAACCATGGATAGCTTTTGCTGATAGTAAGTAGTAGCCGCCGCTAATATAGCCAAAATAAAGTAAGGATCCGGTTTGCCGATATTGGGGATCCATAAGAAAGCCGCATGGGCAAGATTAACAAATTTAAAATTAAAGAGAGCTTGGTAAAAAGCAATAAAAATGGGCATCTGAATAAGCAAGGGCAAACATCCCCCGAAAGGGCTTACCCCATTCTCTTTGTATAATTCCATAACTTTCTGTTGCATGACTTGTGGATCATCTTTATATTTATCTTGAATATATTTGGCTTTGGGTTGAATTTCCTG
>DATMYB010000615.1:0-4905 GCA_035561215.1 Syntrophomonas sp.
GCGACATCCCTTTGGAGTACATTCCCATAATCTTTTGCTCGATTTCATCGGTTCGGGTTTGCCGCTTTCCAAGGATTTTGGGTTCAAACTCACCATTCCGGTCACGAGGTATGGCGACTTCGGTTTCGCCGTAATCGCTGATAACGGTCTTGTGATTGTAACCATTGCGTGAATTACCGCTGTTGTTGCCTTCTGACGAATGCTTTTCATAGCCCAAATGTTCCTCCATTTCGACTTCAAGCATTTGTTCTATTGTGCCTGCAAACAAGCGCTTCAACTTTGCCTGGATATCCCCGGTGCTTTGGCAGTCTTGCATCAACAGGCTTACCAGTTCCATTTCTTTGTCCGTAAGAATGTTTTTTGACGTTTCATTTCTTAACCTCCATCTGTTTTCTTGTGGAGATTATTACCATTTACACGTTCTTACATTCAGCCTCATAATAGTTGCCGTATGGCAGTTTGGTAGTCAATATCCTGTATTTCATCGCAGAACAGATAGAATATTTCACCGTAACTGCGTGAATCCTGGTTGTTGCGCCGTTCCCATTCAAGCAAAATATATCTGGTAAAAACAATGGTTGTATGGGCAATGAGCATATCATAGCTTTTGCCCTGGAACTCTGAACCAAGTTTAAGCAATGATTTGGTGCTTTTAAAGAATACTTCTATGCTCCATCTCATACCGTAAATGCGGATAATTTCCTGATCTTCAAGCGTTGTATCTGTAGTTAATATTGCTAACCATTCACGCTTGTTGTTACGGTTCTGTATAAAGACGATTTTAACTGGGATTCCTTGCTTGGTTTGAACGTGACGCGATCCAATAATTTCATTTCGACTGGTTGCCGGCAAGGTTGCTCTTAATTCTGGCAGGGTCATAGTTTGACCGTTATATCTGTATCTTTGCTTGAGTTGCTTGACCATGCCTATGGTATGGATCTGTTTATCTAGGATTGCCTTAATCATTAGCTCGGTCGTAAACCAACTGTCCATTAGAACATAATCGGCAGTAAGACCGGTATCCAGTGCATTTTGTATTAAGCGTAAGACATTCTCGGTTTTTGTAAGGATTGCTTCAGCCCGACGCTTGGCACCATGGGTTCTTTTGTCTATGTGATCACTGGCTTCGTTAAATCGGTTCTTTGCATTTGCTGAACTTAGCATGGCAAAATCCACTGGAACAAAGCTGTTTCCATCTGACCACCCCAGGGTTAACATGGTAAATCCTTTGACAAAGCGATGACTGGTATGGTCAAAGACGCGGGCTAAAAGCTCTGCCTTCTTGGTCCGAGATCTTGAAAGAATCGAATCATCCAAGATAAATACCCGTACTCTCTTATCTGAGGTAAGCCGATCAAATGCATCTGTTACCCGTAATGAGAGTTGCAGGAGAAATCTACGCCATGCAAATTTGGGATTATTCAAAAACCGGTAATAGCTGTCCCTGCCAGGTAAATCTTGACCACGTTCGCTGTTAAGGAATCTATTCATCTTCTTGCCTAAGAAAACAAGCAAAAAGAGAAACTCAAAAATTTGTTGAACCTTTACTCCACTTGCTTTGCGAATGTTTGCTGTATGAAGTAACTGATTGATCTTTAAAACCCTAAATAGTTTTGAAACTTCGGTTGAAACCTTTTCAGACGGATCGATTTGTTGTAGCATGTAATTGTGCATCCTTTCCGTTTGGATTGTTTTGTTTTGCAACTAACATTTTACCAAACGTGGATGCACTTTTTTGTTGTCAAGAACAGTTTCTTGCTCAGTTAACCTCCGATTTATTCCTATTTGCTTAGGGTTTTCTGGGTGCGAAATTTGAGTTATTAACATAAGAGCGGCAAAATATTTTGCTGCAACAATTTTTTGGAAACCGGAATATTGATCATGAACGATAAGAACATAAATGAACAGTCTCAGCCCAAGCACGACGAACCCCGGGAATGGGAATGGCAGCTGGCGGAACAGGAATTTGAAGCCGAGAGGGAACAGACCCACGCTAAATCAAACAAATTGCCGGCCATCGTAATTGCCTTGCTTTTGATCGTTACCTTCACCGTTTTGTCCTTGCCGGATCTGCAAATGTTTATTGCCGGGCAGTTTGATTTTATGAAAGACAATGCCCGTTTGCGCAATGACAGCATCGTAACTACAGTCAAACCGGCGGTGGTTTCCATTGAGGCCGGGCCTGACAGCGGTTTTTCCCGCTCCGTGCGTCAAGGAACCGGCTTCAACATTTTATCGAAGGGACGGATTATCACTAACCGGCATATCGTGGAAGGCTCCAAAAACATTAAAATCACTTTCGATAACGGCAATGTTTTTTTCGCTTCCGGCTACACTGAAATCGCCGGTATGGACCTGGTGGTAATCGAGCTTGACAGTCAGGACCTGCCGGCTATTGCAATTAATAAAACCGGTCGCCCTGATAACGGCCAGCAGGTGACTATCGTTGGCAATCCGCTGGGACTGCAAAGAATTGCCCAGCGGGGAAGAGTTGGACAATACCATTTTACCGGCGATAACCAGACCCTGGTTTTCGATGTTGACATCCCCATCAATCCCGGCAACAGCGGCAGCCCAGTGATAGATGATCAGGCCCAGGTCGTGGGGATCGTATTTGCCAGCACGGAATTAAAATCCGCCGGAAAGACGGAAGTGCGTGCGCTGGCCATCCCCATCAACGTGCTGCAAGCCTATGCGCCGGCTGACTAATAGTCTGTATCGTCCCAATATTTACTTTATCCGCCGAGAAAACTTTAGGAAGGCAGAAGATTGAGCTGTTGGACAATAGCCTTGGCCGGCGGAAGTGAAGTGTATTTTTGGCCGGCCAAGGGGAAGGGGCTGAGGCCCGGACGAAAATATCCAACGATATAATATCGGATTATTCCAAGGTTCCTTCAGACGATCACTTTTTCTGGTTGCAATCTTTGCAATAGCCGTACATTTCCAGCTTATGTCCCAACACGTGAAAATCGTCGTCGGCCAGTTGGGGAATGAACTCTTCCATGGGGCAATTGTCCATTTCCACGACTTTGTGGCAGTTCAGGCATACGGCATAATGTCGGTGCTGATTCCGGTTCAATTCATATAAAGCCATCTCATTGTCGGCGACTGAAGTTTTGAGGACTATATTTTCTTTTACAAAAAGTTCCAGTATGCGGTAAACCGTCGAGAGCCAGACGGGACAATCCTCGTTTTCAGTCTGGGTGCATATATCCATTGCGCTTAAAGGAGAATCCGCGCGTTCCAGTACCGACAGCACACATTTACGCTGCTTGGTTTTCTTTATTCCGGCCGGCCAAGCCGATGTATCTTCCTGCAAAGTTCATTCACCTTCTTTGTCCATCCAATTTGTCCTGTTATTTATCCGATACGCTATATTCAAAATATAATTTCATACTATCACTTACGGCTGCGATTAGTAATGGCAGCTTTTTGAATTGCGCCATCAGGCGTTCTTAATCGCTTTGAAATTCGCATCGATTCTT
Organism: Syntrophomonas sp.; assembly: GCA_035561215.1. Lineage (GTDB taxonomy): Bacteria > Bacillota > Syntrophomonadia > Syntrophomonadales > Syntrophomonadaceae > Syntrophomonas_B. Next base: position 3,486 of record DATMYB010000615.1, read on the forward strand.
TTTATTAGCAAAACCACGATCAATACGAAAACCGAGACCAGGGCAGTAAACCCGCCCGGGGCTACGTTCAGATAATAAGAAAAAAACAACCCCGACATAATGTCTATGACGCTGAAAACGATGGAACAAAGGAGCGTCACCTTGAACCCTTTTTCCAGTTGCAAGGCTGTGGCCACCGGCAGGGCTATCATGGAACTGAGCACCAGTACGCCGACAATTCTGACGGAGACGGCTATGGCGGAGGCTACTAGAATGGAGAAAACGTAATTGATTAATCTTACTCTTACGCCGGCTACCTGGGCCGCTTCCTCATCATAAGCAATGTATATCAACTGATGATACAGCAGGATCAGAGTCAGCACCGAAATCACACTCAAGATAAACACCATAACCATATCCGCTCTGGTTACGGTCAGAATGCTGCCGAATAAAAAGGAATCCGCATTGGTGTGCAGTCTTCCCGAACTGATGATAGTAATGGCCGTACCCACGCTTAAAGAAAGCACGATGGTAAGGATCAAATCAGTGTATTTGCTGAAGTAACTGCGCAAGAATTCGATAAGAGCACCGCAGATGGAGGTAAAAACGAAGGCGCCCAGTACCGGATTTTGATTACACATCAAACCGATGGTGATGCCGGCCAGGGAGGCATGGGACAGTGTATCTCCGATCATAGAGTAGCGCCGGAGAACCAGGAATACGCCAATGCAAGGACACAGAATGGAAATAAAAATTGAAATATAAAACGCGTTTTGCATAAAGCTGTAGCTAAGCATCAAAGTTATCCTTTCTTTTGACGTTTAAATATTCGGCGGCATATTGCTGGGGAGTGCAAATATGCCCTTGCCCCCCGGACAGGTGATAAATAAAGCTGGAATTTGCCATAGCGGCGCTCAGATTATGCTCTACGGATACGATGGTAATGCCGTTTTCCACATTTAGCTTTTTAATCAGCCCGTAGATCTCTTGCTGACTGTCAGTATCGACTCCGGTGGAAGGTTCATCCAGGATCAGCAGATCAGGGTTGCCCATCAAAGCCCGGGCAATGAGCGCTTTTTGGTTTTGCCCGCCGGATAATGTGCCCATCAGCGCGCCGGAAAAATCCGACAGCCCCACCCGCCTAAGATTCTCGGCGATAACATCTTTGCTTTTTATTTTCAAAAGTTTACGGTAGGAATTGAGCATTTCATATACCGTAATAGGAAAGCCGGAGTTGGAAAAATCATTTTTTTGGGGTACATACCCGATTCTTTGGGCGTGGGAAATGATACGCCCCTGGGTCGGCTTAAGAAATGTAAGGATCAGCTTCATCAAAGTGCTCTTGCCGCTGCCGTTATCGCCTACTACCGATATATATTCGCCGTCTTTGATTACCAGATTTATTCCATCCAGTACGAACGGGCGTGAGCCTGTATAGGAA
>DATMYB010000616.1:0-5848 GCA_035561215.1 Syntrophomonas sp.
CAACCAGAGTTTTCATTTTCCAGTTGTTATTATAGCACATGATCGAAAACAATCAAGTGACCCGCAAAATCATTTTCAGGATCTATATCATAACTCTGGTAAATGACATTTGCCTTCATGGTTTCCTCAAAATAGGGAATATTATCAATAATATGCTGGTCACCCACCTGTCTGCGCGATGCTCTAACTTTTTCACTGCCGTTTGGCGTCTTAACTATATATTTTTCAGGTTCGGTTAAAAATCCTGTAAGACGCATTATTAGCATGTCTTCGAAGATGGTAATTTTTACATCATCAACTCCTCTACCTAAAATCCTTTTAAAATACTGGATCATATATGTTTTTATTTCGTGTTGCAACTTGCGGCGCTCTTGGTCTGAGAACAATTGTATTACCCCCCTATTATTTACCAAGCAACCGGGCTACATCATTATTTTTATTGTACCACACCACGATGGTCAACTTTTTTGGGATGGTTTTACCTATAGCAGTATAATTTGTGTTCCGCTTCCTTGGCAATTTCTATAGTGAGTATTTCTCTTATCCAATCGATCTGGAAGAAGGTCAGCCCGTCCCCATAAGATCGCCCCCAACCATTTGCCAAATTCAGATTGGGATATATTGGGGTACCGTCTTCGGATACCGGCTTTAGCCAAGTTTATAACGGTTTCTGACATTTCCATTGCCAAATTCAATGTAAGAGGTATAGCCATTTCGCGGTAACCATTAATTATTATGGTTCGAGCGGCAGGACAGTGTCGGAAGTTTCAGGCATGTGAAAATACCTCCATAAATGGGGATATTCCCAGAACCGGCCCTACCAGGGAGATACTATTAAGGCTAATCGCATCAAGTCATATCATCCCGAAGCGCGTCAATAATATTTTCTCTCTTTATCTTGCTAATAGCATACAGCATTGTAATGAACACCACAAAGAACACGCTGAACACGCTGATTCCGATACTGCCCCACGGGAACGTAAAACCGATGTCCGCCCCGCCGATGATTAACCCTTTGTAAATCAGCCAACAGAGAATTCCCGCTATGGGAAGCCCGAACAGCAACGTCCTCATGCCATAAAAGGCACACTCGAAATTCATCATCCTTTGGAAATCGCGGTCAGACATCCCCACACAGCGGAGCATGGCAAGCTCCCGCCTCCGCAGTTTGATGTTGGTGGAAATCGTATTGAACACATTGGCAACCGCAATCAGGGAAATCATAATGGTAAAAACAACAGTGAACAGATTTACGATGAATAATATATTACGGTTTTGCTCAAGTATCGCATGGACATTGTATAAGTTATAGCCGGAGGTAATGCCTGCTCCCTCGATCATCGTCTGCATTTTCGCCGCGGACTGGGCGGGATTTTCTGACCAGAAGGTCAAGCCCAGCTTTGTAGGCGCACCCAATGCGTCAAACTGCGGCTTCATCTGGTGAGGGGCAACCACCATAAAAACGTATCCCTTCACCTCAGATCGTTCTGCGGGTGGTGGATCCAACGGGTAGGTATCTACAAAGGTTGTGCTGATCATTTTCGTCTGTTCCCCAGATTCAACGCTAAGCGTAAAATCCATAGAGCGGTTTGTAAACATATCGATACCCTCAGTTTGTTTCCCGATGATGATCATTTTTGCGTCCTGTCCGGCATATTCTGCTGTGGATAGGCCAAGGCTTTCGATAAAGTTCTGATAGATGTCGTCCTCAATAAACTGAACATCCATCGACAGTTTCACCGTTTCACTTGTCCCATCTAAACCTGCGGACTCCCGGTAGCTGTCCCAAAAAGCACTGGTAAGATCACTTGTATTGACCTCGCAGGAATAGGTCGAAATTGCTTGATCGGTGCTTTTGTAAACTCCGTCAGCGGTTTTCAGTTTATCATAAAGCTGAAACAATTCGCTTTCTTTCATATCTCGTGTATAGAACAGGATATCACCGTCCATTTCAACAGCTGACTGCTCCGCTACCTGATTCAAATATGTTCCGAAGGCGCTTGCTGATACAAACAGCACAACACTCAAAGTAAGCGACAGGATAATACTGCGATAACGCCGCTTGTTTCTCTTAAAGTTTTTTAACGCCAGCGTTCCCTCCAAACCGTAAATGCGTTCCGTGAATTTTGATATCCTAATTTCTTTGGCTTCCACCCTGACCTCGTTGGTCTGGCGGATACATTCCATCACGGGAGTGCTGGCAGCTTTCTTTGCCGGAATATAGGCCGAAAGCAGAATGGTGATCATACTGATAACCGCCGCAGCAACAAGAGCAGGAACAGACACCTTCAAAGTCAACGGTACATTGTCATAAAGAACATTGGTGAAATTCTCTGCCACAAGAGAAAGTACCAGCCTGATGCTGGGGATGCCAATTAAAATGCCGATGGGAATACCGATCGCACCGATGCAAAGTCCCTCAAACAACACAGAATTGCGCAGCTGCTTTTCCGTGGCGCCTACCGACATAAGAATGCCAAACTGGTGTGTGCGCTCGTTTAGAGAGATGTTGAAGGAATTGTGAATCAGGAACACCGAGCCGAGCATAATCAGGGCTACCAAAATTCCCCCAACCGAATAGAGCAGCGCATTAAACGTCTTATCTCCCGAAAGCCCCATAAAGCGCAGCACATCATCGTTTAGGACATAAGCGTGATCCCTAGCCGCGCCGCCTGCATACGTACGAAGCTGACTCGGCTTTTCCAACGTGACAAATGCGCTGAGGCTGTCCGTCGGAGCTACGGTGTCTGCTGTTGTGATCAACGTATATCCGGGAGCGGAACGCTCCTCAAACGCGGGTCTTTGGCAGATGCCGACAACCGTGTAGGTTTTCTCCACCGTGGGTGTCAGCGTTTCTTCCTCGGAACGGTACGGGTCGTGTTGGCTGAGCGTTTCGTTTCCGGCCTGACGGGTTCCAACCGCAAGGGTAAGGGTATCGCCAACCGAAATTTTAACACCGCCGTTGGCCGCAACGTGCGCCGGAACAAGGATTTCGTTGCTGTTCTCCGGTAATCGGCCTGAAAGAAGATCAACTGGCAGAGTATCGAAAGTTCCCTGGTTGAACCCGGCGATAAATAAATATGGTTTGTCAGGATTTTCTCCACCTTCGAGGGTTGCGTAGCCGATATTTTTAAATGTTGCGGTGTTTGCAACTCCCTTGTCGAGAGTTCGTTCCTGTACGAAAGTGGAATCAACGTTCAAAAACTCGACATGCCAACCACCGTATTTCTGGATTGCACCGTTTACCATATAGTTTTGCAGGGAAACGGCAAAGGTAGCTACTGCCGTAATCATGGCGGCGGACAGGATAACTCCGATAACCGTTACAATTGTTCGGGTGCGGCTTTTTTTCATGCCTTGCAGGGTAACTTTGTTGAAAATGTTCATGGCCGCACCCTCTCGTCCCGCACTACTTTGCCGTCTGATATGCCGATAATGCGATCTGCTTGCAGGGCGATATTTTCGTCATGGGTGACGAGGAGCAGGGTCTGCCCATATTTTTGATTGCTTTCTTTCAGCAGTTTGATGATTTCATGTCCATTGCGGCTGTCCAAACTGCCCGTGGGTTCGTCGGCCAGCATGACCGCCGGGGCGTTCATCAAAGCGCGTCCTATGGAAACGCGCTGTTGCTGACCGCCCGAAAGCTGATTGGGTAAATGCGTTTTGCGGTCTTTTAGTCCAAGCATTTCCAGCAAGTCATTCAGCCGTTCCTCGTTAACCTGCCGCTTGTCCATCAGGATAGGCAAGGTGATGTTTTCCACCACATTCAGCGTGGGAATGAGGTTGTGAAACTGGTAAATCAGTCCCACCTGCCGCCTGCGGAAAATGGCAAGTTTTTCATTGCTTTGGGCATATACATCCTGCCCGTTCAAATACACTTTTCCGCTGGTCGGCACGTCCACGCCGCCGATGATGTGAAGCAATGTGGATTTGCCGGAGCCGGAGGAGCCGATGATGGCGGTAAACTCCCCCTTTTCGATGGTAAACGAAACATGGTCAAGGGCGGTAACTTGGTTTTCGCCCTTGCCGTAGACTTTGCATAAATTCTCAATTTTTAAAAACTCCATTATGTGAGTCGCCTTTCTCATGTTTTACCCATATAATAGAACCCTCAACTTACATCTTTGTGACTTTCAGGTGAGAGATTCGTCACTTGGGGAAACGAATGGCAAATATCGCACCGCCCTGGGGGTGATTTTTGGCGGTAATCGTCCCGCTCTGCCGGGTTATAATCATCCTGCAGAGAGCCAATCCAATCCCGTATCCGGTAGCGTTTGAGTTTTTCCCACGATAAAATCGGTCAAACAGGCAGGGTAAATCTTCTTTTTTAAAGCCCGCGCCGCTGTCGCGGATGGCAATCTCGGTAAACAGTGGGTTGGACCTGCAGACAATCTCAATCTTCCCCTTCTCGCCCGCGCTTTCCATGCAGTTTTTGAGGATATTTTGAATTGCTTCGGCAAGCCAACCCGAATCGCCCTGAATCATTACCCCTTTCGGCACGTCTGTTTGCAAAGCAATATCGTGTAGTTCCATTGGGATTAGGAACGGGCGAAGCGCGGCGCATACAAGAGAGTTTACATCGATCTGCTCGCTTTGGAACACCACCATGCCCGCGTCCAAGCGGGATAATTTCAATAGGGAAGTAAGCAGCCAATCCATCCGCACCAGCAATTCCTCTGTTTCCCGCACCAATGCTTTCCGCTGGTTTTCATCAGGGTTATTCGCTAACAAGGACAGAATGAGGTTCGCGGATGTGAGCGGGGTGCGGAGTTGGTGGGCTATGTCGGCCAGCGAATCGGCAAGATGTTCTTTTTCTTTTTTCAGCGCGTCGTTTTGCTCCCGAATATGCAGCGTCATTTTTGTTATCTCGCTGTGCAGAATGGAAAGTTCGCCCTCGTCCGATTCACCAATATACAGATGGTCGGCGTTATGAAGCACGAGGTCGATTTGATGTGAAATCCGCGCAATGCTTTGGTATCGGGCTTTGGTAAACGCGAAAAACGCTGTGCCAAAGGCGGCGGCAGAAGCAATGGCAAGGATTCCCGCTGCCGTATTGATGGCAAACCCCAGCATTACAGCGGCGGCGGCCATTAAGGAGAACAAAATGGCAAACTGCCTCAACTCTCTATTCCGAAGCATACCCGTCCCCCAATCTATAGCCCGTCCCGCGAACGGTCAGAATGATTTGCGGGCTAGCCGGGTCGTTCTCTATCTTCTCCCGCAGGCGTTTGATGTACACAGTCAATGTATTGTCATTGACAAACTCGCCTGCCGCGTCCCACAATTCGTCAAGCAGCCTGCCCCTTGTGATAATACTTTTGGGGTTGTTAATAAACACCAGCAACAAGCGGTATTCTAAGGCTGAAAGAAAAACCTCGCTGTGGTTTTTTTTCACAACGCCGCTGGCTGTATCGACATGAAGCCCGCGAATTTCAAAATCCGATCCGGAACGCCCGCTTTTTCGCAGGGCGGTTCCAATTCGCGCAATCAATTCACGGGGACGAAAAGGCTTGGTGATATAGTCGTCCGCACCCATGTTCAGCCCGGTAACAACACTCGCCTCATCGCCGGAAGCCGTCAGAAAGATCACAGGAACATCCTGCGCTTCTTTGATCTCCGTGCAAACCGTAAAACCATTTCCGTCAGGCAAAGAAATATCAATCAACGCCAAGTCAAATTTATTCCCGGCAAGCGCGGCAAGGGCTTCACCCTGCGTAGGGGCGTGAGTGACTGTAAATCCCTCCGAGCGGAGCAAAAGTATAAGGTTTTTAGCGATTGCCTGATCGTCCTCAACCAAAAATATCCGTTTCATTTATTTTCACCATGCTTTACTTTACTGCTCCTATAT
>DATMYB010000617.1:0-11069 GCA_035561215.1 Syntrophomonas sp.
GATAAATATTGTACGGAGGAGGATTATCGGTGAAAATTTGCACTAATTGTGGAAACAAGCTGACAGATGAAGAAAAGCGGTGTTCAGTGTGTAAAACGAAATCAAAGGACTTCCCAATGGTGGCCGACAGTGACACCGAAAAACAGGCTGAAATTATTGAAGCTGTCAGAACCAGGAATATGAGTAAAAAAGACGTGACGGTTAAGAAGAAAAATAAAGGCTGTCTGACCGTAATTATCCTATTTTTACTACTCGGCTTTATTGGATTTATGGTAAACAGTTGTGACGACACCGAAAAAGCCAATGCGCCAGTGAACAAGGGGGCCCCAGTTGTGGTAACGGTAGATCAATTGGTAGCAGCCTTAAAAGACAATGCCTTGCAGGCATCGAAAACATACACTGGCGCATATGTGGAAGTGACTGGTAAGTTGAGTAATATAGATAGTTCCGGTGACTATTTCTCAATAACTGAACTAAACAATGAGTATTCATTTGATTCGATCATGTGCTACACAACAGAAGAACATTTGGATGCCGTATCTAAGCTGACAAAAGGCCAAAAAGTCACGGTTGTAGGAACAATAAAATCTGTTGGCGAGGTCATGGGGTATAGCCTCGATGTAGAATCTATAAAGTAAACATTTCAGAAGAAAAGGAAGCATTTCGAAAGCAGAGGGTGCTTGTCGCGTCCCCGTGGTGGGGGCGCTTGATTGAAACATGGATTTGCCAGAAAATTGTATGATGAGCCGGATATTATACCTCAGACAGCAGCGGTCTGAAATGTGGGCATCAATTTTGGGTAGGGAAAAAATAAATCGCAATTAAGCACTCTCTTTTCAGAGAGTGCTACTTTTATGCGCGAAAAGAGGTGAAAACGTTGGCGGCAGGCTATGACGGAAGCATAAAAATATCAACCAAAATTGACCAGAGTGGATTTAATTCCGGCAGAAGGCAAATAGAAAATGGACTAAACAGTATAACGGCATCTTTGAAAAAAGTTGCAGCAGCCATGGGACTTGCTTTTGGCGTGAAAGCAATAATCGACTTTGGTAAGCAATCGGTGAAAGCGGTAACTGACCTAAAAAATGCAATGATCGGTTTGCAAAGTATACTGGAAGGCCAGGGCAGGAGCTTTAAGGATGCTCAGAAATTCATCAATAATTATGTCTCAGACGGCCTTATTCCGGCTACAGATGCGATTACGGCATATAAAAATCTTGCTTCCAGAGGTTACAACGATGAACAGATTAAGCAAACTCTAATTGCTCTGAAAGATGCCGCTGCCTTCGGGCGTCAAGCTAGTCTGACGATGGGTGAGGCTGTTAAGGCCGCAAGCGAAGGGTTGAAAAACGAAAATTCAATTCTTGTGGATAATTCTGGAATTACGAAAAATGTAGCTCAGATGTGGTCAGACTACGCTAAAAGCATTGGCGTAGGCGTTCAAAGTCTTACGAAACAGCAGAAAATACAAGCGGAAGTATTGGGTATCATGGAGGAAACTCGTTTCCAGACTGGAGACGCGGCAAAAGTAGCTCAGGAATACTCCGGTCAAGTTATGAAACTAGGTTTTAACTTTAATAATTTGAAAATTGCTATTGGCAATGCCATCCTACCTATTGCATGGAAGGTATTACCCGGCATCAATGCCATGATCGTGGGACTAACGAAATTGGCGAACGTTTTCGCGCAAGTCTCGTCTTTATTGTTTGGTAAACAAGCAAAAGCTCAGGATCAGGTGACCAAGACTGCTACGGCGGGAGCCAAAGCTGAAAATAATCTAGCAAAGGCGACGGAAAAAGCGGGGAAAGCCGCCAAGGGGGCGTTAGCCAATTTCGACGAGCTGAACGTTCTGACGGAAAATACCGCTGCCAGCGCTGGAGGCCTCGCTGACGCCATAGATGGAGCCGGCGGGATTGAGATTCCCGAAGTAACCGGCGGCGGGGAATTGTTTGGCGACGTCGAGATTTCACCGAAAATTCGACAGTTTATCGGCGATCTTAAAGACCAGTTTGCAGTACTTGCTCCATATGTAGACAGGGTGAGTGACGCCTGGGGCCGCTTTAAAAAAACGTTAGAAGACTTCATATCGGCCCCCGGGGTGCAAGCGGTACTCGGCTTTATGAAAGAATTTATACTTGTCGTTGCTGATAACTTGCTTGCTACTGCTTTGCTATTAATAGCGGGAGTCTTGGACATTCTAAGCGGCGCTCTTGATTATTTGGCTGGCTATCTCACCTTTGTTGTCGGCATTCTGACAGGCGACTGGAACATGGCAATGGATGGCGCTCGGCAAATAGTAGAGGGCGTTAAGCGCGTCCTGCAGGGCTTGGGTGAGGTTATTGAGGCCGTTTTGATTGCTGCTCTCGGTCGAGAAGCTGTTGAAGCTCTTAAAAAATTCGTTGGTGAATGGGGAAAGAGGATAGCCGCATGGTGGACAGAAGACGTCGCCCCTTGGTTTACGAAAGGGCGGTGGGTGCAGCTCTGGGCAGATGTGCAGCAGGGATGGGCTGACGGCTGGACCGGAATAGGTACATGGTGGAATGAGACTATTGGCGGTTGGTGGGCTAACAGTGTTAGCCCCTGGTTTACAAAGGCTAAATGGGTGGAATTATTAGCATCCATAAAAGCTAGCTTTGTCGAGACGTGGCAAGAAACGGATAACTGGTGGTTAGGAGCTTTATCCGACTGGTGGAGGAACCGTGTCGCCCCTTGGTTCACTAAAGCGAAATGGCTTTCTGTTATGTCGGGCGTCAAGGAAGGTTTTGCAGAAACATTCCATAACGCAGTAGAAGCAGCAAGAAATTTATTCAATAAATTCATCGACTGGCTGAACACCAAAATGAAATTCAGCTGGGACGCTAAAAAAATAGCGGGGGAGACTATCGTTCCTGCTGGCAGCATCCAGTTATTTACAATCCCGCCAATCCCCCCACTTGCCACCGGCGCGGTAATCCCACCGAACGCGCAGTTTGCAGCTATCCTAGGCGACCAGACACGGGGGGTTAACATAGAAACGCCGCTTGAAACCATGATTGCAGCTTTTAATACCGCTTTAGATGCCCGAGACTCAGGCGGCGAAATCACTATCAATAATGTCCTTACGCTCGATGGCCGGGTAGTGTACAAGAATCAAAAGAAATATGAACGCATGATCGGTAAAAACTTAATTAAAGGAGGCACGTATTAATGAGTGATTTTTGGGATTCCATTACCGTAGTTAATATCACGCTTACGACTATCAATGTTGTAGTATTCTTGATAAGCTTTGCCCTATTTTATCTAAATTAATCAAGATTGTAGTAACGCCAACGAGAATAGAAATTATAAGCGTGATCAATCCGATTTTATTAGTTCCGGATAAAGGTCTTCCGGTCAGTGCTACATTACCATTTATGTATTGGTCGATTATTCTTTGGCTATTTAGATTCTCTAAAGCGGCGTCGAAGCGATCTCTATTTTTTACTTTACAGAGTTCAAATAGTTCATCTTCGCCGAGCTTACCGTCGTTTTTGGATAAAATTTTTACTATCTTTTTATCAAGCATATATCTGCCTCCTCTGCTGATTTAATTATCGCATTTAATGGAAGGCAGGCAAGGAAAATAATTACAGGAAGGAGCGCACCGGCATGATCACGATAGACGGCACAACATATGACATCCCGGTAATATCAATCAAACGCAAGGCTGATTTTCTGGACAAGTACGCCGAACGGAACGAGTCCGGCGATCTGCTCCGGGAACTGATCGGCGTATATTTTAACTACCAGATGCAGCTAGGCACTACGACCGACACCACCGAATACGCCCGACTCTGGGACAAACTGACTGAACCGGTGGAGTTTCATACGGTGACGGTACCAGATGAGTCCGGTCCGTATACCTTCACCGCGTATTTTTCCAGCGTCGGCGATGAGATGCGGAAACAGACGGCGGCGAAAAACTACTGGAAGAACCTGACCGTGAACTTTACCGCGAAGTCTCCGGCGAGGAAGTGATGGCATGAGTACAGGTGTAGAAATATCATACGGCTTGTTTGACGTGACAGCCAAGTCGGACAGTACCCCGGCCATCACGGACAAACAGTCATTTGTCAACATGGGTCAGTTGAAAGAAACAGACCTGCAGGTCGAAAAATACGGCACTTTGGAGCCGAATCAGTTTGTCCTTGATGGAACATTCCAACTGTTTCCAGACGAGCCGGAGCACACGAATATAGGCCTCTGGTCGCTGTCTATGACTGATAGCGCCGGGACTTTTGCCGTTCCCCCGGTCTTGACGGTTAATTTTGCCGGGAACCATAGCAGTATGGGCCTGACGTTCTTTTTTGCGGTTGGCGCCGGCGACTTTTGTAATAGCCTTAATATCAAGTGGTACGACGGCGCGGATACTCTGCTGCTGGATCAGGATTACACCCCGGACAGCGACCGGTATTTTGCCGAAGGGCAAGTGGAGAACTACCGTAAGGTCGTAATCACTTTTTACAGCACGAACCGGCCATATCGGTATCTTAAACTGGCTGAAATCAAATATGGTGTCCTAAAAATCTTTACGGGTGAATCGATCCTTTCCGCAAACGTCCTGGAAGAGATCGACCCGCTGTCGGCAGAGCTATCAATTAACACCCTGGATTTCAAGGTCCACACAAGCGACTTTGCAATCCTTAATCCGCAGGGGGCCTGGTCACTACTGCAGCGGAAGCAGCAGGTCGATGTCGTCGAGATCGTGGACGGTGTCCGGCGTGACATGGGGACCTACTACCTGGAGGAACCGGAAAGCGACTCAGACCGGACAACAAGCATGAGCTGCATAGATCTGATCGGCATCATGGACCAAACAAGCTTCCGAGGCGGGATGTACACCAACGTCCTGGCCAGCACGGTCATAGACAGCATCATGACCTCTGCCGGCGGTATTGAGTATGATCTGGATAGCAGCTTTGCGGTGGTGACCGTCTCTGGGTATATCCCGATCTGTACCCACCGGGAGGCGCTGCAGCAAGTGGCCTTTGCGATCGGCGCTATTGTGGACTGTACCAGAGGGAACGTAGTTAAGCTGTACCCAACGCCAACCGCTTCCAGTGGGTCAATCCCCTACGCGAGGAAAATGAGCGGCCATACGCTAAAGCTGAAAGCTCTGGTAACCGGCGTTGAAGTGACCGCGCATAACTACACGGCTACGACTGAGACGCAGGAACTGCTCAACGAGGCCAGAGCCGTAGGCACATACGAAATCACCTTTGACAGCCCTATGCACAGTCTGGCGGTCACCGGGGCCACGATCACGGAGAGCGGTGCTAATTATGCCAAAATTACAGTTGCGACCGCGGGCACGGTAGTTTTAACCGGCAAGACCTATAACGATGCCATGCAGCTATTTAGCACCTATAGGGCGGAATTGCCCGCGGGAGAAAAAACAAATGTCCTCAAAATCGAGGAGGCCACACTGGTAAGCAATAGCAACGCTCAGGGGGTGGCCGATCGGGTATATGAGTACTACCAAAATCGGTACCAGGGAGAGGGGCCAATCGTGCTTGACGATGAGGAGCCCGGCCAGATGAAGGTCATGGATAGTTTAAACAGTCGGCAGGTAGAGGGGATCATCGAAGCGCTTGACATTGACCTGGCCGGCGGCTTCCGGGCAAACGCGCGAATTGTAGGAAAAGCAGTAGAAATGCCGCCAGTGCCAGTTACGACGACTTATTTTTTAACAGAAGCTATGACAATTGAGGTGATAGACTGATGCCTTGGATTACACCGGTAACCGACCGCACTGTCGCTGATGTCAACTATGCTGCCGCAAATCCGGGCAATGCAGCACCAAACAAAGGCGTCCTGAATTTCCCCGACCTCAACCGCATTGAGATTGACTGTAAATATATCGCCGATCAACTCAACGCTTACGGGTATGACCTAAATATAACGGTAAAAACTGATTGGGCGATAACCGACTTTCCGACGCTGGCCCATATCAACCGCATCCGGGGTAATGTTGACGTCTTGCTTGATGCTCTCTACCGGTCACCGGACAGCCCCGCTATCAGGTACTGGAATAGCCTGGATTGGACAGATGCAAACGCTTTGGAACAAAACCTTTTAAATCTTTACAATCTGCTGCAGCGCATGGCCTCAGTCTTTTTGCGCTGCGGTGACGCACATGGAGGTGATAGATAACATGAAAGACGGAATAATCAGGGGAGAAGGCAACAGCCGGCTATTGAAATCCCCGGCGACGATCCCGGCAACCTTTGCCGAGTTCCGCGCGGCGCTGATCGCCGGAACGCTGCCGGTTGACCTGCTCTACAACGCTACCGGCTGGGATGTACAGGGAACAGCTCTCAATAAGGCTAACCTACTTACCGACGCTGTAGCCGAGGCCTTGGGCCTGGAGAGCGACGATCCGACGGTATCGGAGGCGCTGAGCTTATTGGCTGACTTAATCGCACAAGCCGGTGTTACTGAGAGTACTTTAACGGCGCATATCGCCAATCTGGCCGCGCACGGTTATACTGCGGCTGATGTACTCGCCAAGCTGCTAACCGTGGACGGGTCCGGCAGCGGCCTGGATGCGGATACGGTGGATGGTAATCACGCAAGTGCTTTTGCTACAGCAAGCCAGGGAGCCAAAGCAGATGCGGCCATTCCAAAAGGCTTGGCGACGGCGGCAAATCAGTTGCTTGTTTCGACGGGTGCGGGGGTATGGGGCGTACAGACAAAGAGCGGCTTTAAAACACCAATAATTTCGGTGGGAACTTATTCGTTAGCGGGGCAGGTAGGTAGTTCCACTGGAACAACATTCGCAATTCCCCATGGTGCGACGCAACCTGTTAGAGGCAAATTAACTATATCAGGAAATTCAAGTAGTGCTTTAATCTTTGCTGAACGTAATCCGGACGCGTCAATAGCAGTTTACTACAATAGTTTGAGGCTTTATTGCAGATCAGGTCAAAATACTTATTTAACAGATACAGGGATAATTGATGGTTGTTTTATAACTGATGTGTGGATTGATGATAACAATGTTTATGTAATTCTTACCGGTAATGGCTCTAATTATGCGCTCAAAGGTGGGATTGAATGGACGGTAGAAAGTTAAGGAGGGGAACAAATGTTTTACTATATGGGCGTTATTAACAATAAAATCACATGGAAAATGTCCACACCCGTAGAGCAGCCGGGTTTGCAGGAGGTAAGCGAGGATATCTATAACCAGCTGACCTATCTCCCGGCAGACTTTACCCGCGACGATGATTGGAATATCCTGACAGTCACACCGGCAGAGCCGCCGGTACCGGAACCAGAGCCGGTGACCACTGAGGACCGCCTAACCGCTGTCGAGGCCGCGATACTTGATTTGATGGGGGTGTAATAAATGTACGATTTTTTGCGGCTCCAATACCAACTTGGCAAAATCACCGAGGCCCGACTGCAGACCGCAGTTGACAAAGGCTACATAACCGCTGAGCAAATGACAGAGATACTGGAGGTGGCCGATTGACCAGCGTAAGCATAATCAATACCGGCGACAATGGCGTAGAGATAGAGTCCGGTAGAAATAGCGTCGTAGTGAGCGTGATGGACATCACCACTACGACTTATTTTTTATCGGACGCTATGACGCTGCAGAAGCATAAGGAGGCAGGGGTATGATAACGATCAAGCAGGGTGACCGCCGCAATTGTATCAAAGCGATTTTAAAGGACAGCACCGGAACACCCGTAGACCTCACCGACTGCGGCGTTAAATTTGTTATGGCCTCTATCTCCGGCGGTATCGCCGTAAATCGTGATGCCCATATTGAGGACGCGGCTGCCGGCGAAGTCTGGGTGGTATGGGCTCCCGGGGAGACAGACGTTGCCGGGACGTATCTTGCGGAATTTACAGTTACTTGGCCCGACGGGCGTAAGGAAACCTACCCAAATGGCGGCTATATCGAGGTTAAAATACTCAGAAACTTAAGGAGTTGATGAAATGGCATATAACACAGTAGCGATCAGGAGGGACGTTAATAATGATCCAGCCCCGCAGTATTATAATCCTACAACCGGAGAATATGAGGTTTTGCAGGGAGCCAACGGCGCGGCCCGGCATATCCTGTATGGTGCCGATGGCAACCCGGTTAGCACGACTGATAATAAGTTGGCTGTACGGGCCAGCGAGATAGAGACCCAGCTAACCACTATACAGGGCTATATTGACGGCCTGGAGGCGTCCCTCGGCACTGCTACAGCAGACCCGGCGGCAAACACCGTCCTGGCTCGACTCAAGACCCTGGCGACATTGATTGGCGAGGTACAGGCAGCGCCGACCACCAATACCATACTGGCCAGGCTGAAAAGCGTGGCTGACAAAATCGACGCGATCACAGTGGGTACAACGCCGGCTGTTACTCAGCTCTCGGGCAGCTTAATAGATTTACGCGGCCTGGCTGCGAATAAACCTACTGCTAACTCTGTTAACCCAGGAGTTACTTATTGGTCTGTTGATGTCGACCCCAATGCTGATGCCATAGAGGTGTCAGACGGAATGAATTGGACGGTGATGATGTAATGGATGCATTAACTTTACAGTTAGCGAAAAAATATGTGGATAGAAGGACGCAAAAAACTTTTGTTTGTTTGATTAAAAATGGCACCCAAATAGCTGCAAGAGTGCCTTGGGATGATAACAATGATTTATTCCATCTTTGGGAATACCCAAGGGTAGATAGAAATAAAGGTTTGAATATGATAGGCCTTTATACCTGCCCAAAATCACAAGCAATAAATAATCTGACAGGTACTCTTTTTAAGAACGCATCTGACGATATAACGCCATTACAGTTTAATTTTGGCTATGTTGGTGGGAATCATGGTTACAATCATATTGACCAAATTACAGCAACAGGACACGGTAAAGTTGTTCAAGACATAGGCAGCGTGTGGACGATAAATGGCAAAAATTATCTAATACTCGATATAGTAGATGCTAACACATTAAAAACAATACAAGATTACTCTGGCACGCCAACATTCCCAGCAGACAATTTAGGTAGCACCAGTGGCACTTTGGCTCATGTGTCAGGGGCAACAAATACAGAAGATATTGTATATACAGCAAAGACCACACTCCAATTAACGCCTAATACTAATAACAAGTCTGTTGCTTTAGTATTGGATGGCAAAGAGATAGAAGATGATGGGGTTTATTTTGGTGATAAATTCGATTTAGTCGAAAAATACAATATTATCAACATTCGAAGTTTGCAAACTTATTTAAAAGCTAATGTCGGAGGTAGCATAAAGCCAAACCTTGCGGACGATTCGCTAGCCCCAGGGATTACTGTAACAAACATATTTACACACGGACGTAACGGTAGCTTAACCGTTAAAACCGGGTATGAAATGTTTATTGGAGTGGCAAGTGTCATTTTAGGAGCCGTACAATCCATGAAAATAGGCAGTAAGGCATATATACCGGGCGTTGGCGTTGTTGCTGGAAAAGACATGAGTACAGTAGTGACACAAGAGGGCAATACTTTAGAGTTTATAAACACTGCTTGGCTAGATGCCAATAACCCCCCTTATCGTTTTCACCAATTTAATGATGATTTAAGCAAAGGTATTGCGTTGGGGTATAATACTGGTTTTGGAATGGCAAAACCGATCACAAGAAAAACAGGCACTAAAGCAGGAGCATATTCTGGAGAAAACAAAAAAATGTATCCTTATTGTAGATTTGGCGGAACATTGTCAGCAGGTAATTATTTGGAGGTTGTATCATTCAGAGTACCGCTCAGGATAATCGACTCCGATGCTACTTGCCTGTATTGGTATTGGTTAGGTAACGATATTTACCTAGCCTTTGACTATCATCAAAGTATTGATAAAACAATAGAACTGCCGAGTTATATGGCTGGAATGAAAATAGAGCAGTTAGATGTCCATGCCAATACGACAATTCAAGGCGAAATTGTATCGGCAAAAGGCATTAAGGTTAAAGTTATTAATAACTATGGCTATGGTGTTTTAAGGTTATACAATTAATCCCCAGAAACTCTCGGGGCAGCGAGAGCCGAAGAGGAAGTCTCAATTAGATAGAACTAATGTTTGCTTTTGACTACCATTTGTATGCATGATATGGTATTGTGTAAGCAGGCTAGTCCGGCGTCATGAACCGGATGAAAAGCACTCCCTGAGGTGCCGCCTGCTTTACACATCTTCTCAGGGAAACAAAATACCATCAGGGAGGTATCATATCATGCTATTATCAGAGGCTTGGCGGCTTTATGCTGTCGACAAACAAATTGAGGGCTTTAGCCCGGTAACCTTGCGGGGTTACAAAATTCAGCACAACCTTTTGATTCGTTACTTTGGGGACGTAGATCTGGACGGAATCACGTTGCCCGCGCTAAAAGCATATCTGATGGAATCAGCAAGCCACCTGAAACCATCCAGTTTAGGACACCGGATAAGATTTATCCGAGCGTTTTTCCGCTGGGCGGCTGAAGAGGGTTACGCTGCAGCCAATCCGGCCAGGAAACTCAGGGAGCCGAAACTGGGCATGAGGGTGCCCAAAGCGCTCAGCGAAGAAGATACGGTGCTGCTGCAGGAAGCCTGTAAGACTCCATTAGAGCACGCACTAATCGAATTTTTGTACTCCACCGGTTGCCGAATCGGTGAGGTTAGGATGCTCAATCGTAACTCAATTGACTGGGATAACCGGTCATGTATCGTAAGGGGGAAGGGAGACAAAGAGCGCGAGATCTATTTTAGTATTAAAGCTGCGATCTGGCTTAAAAAATACCTTGCTGGGCGAAAAGATACCGATATTGCGTTATTTGTAACGCAACGTATGCCTCATAGGATGTCGATTGATGCACTGAGATATACAGTAAAAACCGTAGCCAAACGAAGCGAGGTTGCCGTTAGAGTGTATCCACATAAATTGCGGCACTCTTACGCTACACACCTGCTGAATAACGGCGCGCCAATGGAAAGGATACAAACCCTGCTAGGTCATGCCAAATTGGAAACCACGTTAATATACGCTCAGCTTGCGGGAC
Organism: Syntrophomonas sp.; assembly: GCA_035561215.1. GTDB lineage: Bacteria > Bacillota > Syntrophomonadia > Syntrophomonadales > Syntrophomonadaceae > Syntrophomonas_B. The sequence continues at coordinate 11,042 of DATMYB010000617.1, forward strand.
CGAGACGTAAGGCAATTTACCAAAAATA
>DATMYB010000618.1:0-11567 GCA_035561215.1 Syntrophomonas sp.
GAATATTTCTCTTATTAACCATTGCTTTCCCGGTGGCGGCCATGGCCACAGCTTGGCTGTTTCGGCCCAAGCCGAAACAAGATGCGGAAAAGCTTAAAACTTATGAATGCGGGGTCGATACCATAGGCAGATCCTGGATCCGGTTCAGAGTCAACTATTTTCTTTATGCGTTGATATTTTTGGCCTTTGATGTTGAAACCGTATTCCTTTTCCCCTGGGCGGTCAAATTTAAGAGTCTGGGTCTATTCGCTTTCGGAGAAATGCTTATTTTCATTGCTATCCTGTTAATTGGGCTCTGGTATGCCTGGAAAGAAGGGGCTTTACAATGGCGGTAAACAATGCGGTAGACAATCGTGATGAAGAAATGCTGGCGAAAAACAACATCATCGTAACCACTTTTGAAAAACTGTGGAACTGGGGCAGATCGCGCTCCTTCTGGCCTATGTCTTACGGATGCAACTGCTGTCCGATCGAGATGATGGCTTCGGGAGCCGCACGTTTTGATATTGCCAGATTCGGTTATGAGGTATTCAGAGCCGCTTCCCGCCAAGCTGACGTTTTAGTAGTGGCGGGACCGATCACCGCCAAAATGAAGCCGGCGGTGGAGAGAGTGTGGGCGCAAATGGCGGAGCCTAAATGGGTGCTGGCCATGGGCAACTGCGCTACCAGCGGCGGACCTTTTGCGGACGGATACAGCGTGCTGCCTGGCGCCGATACCATATTTCCGGTGGATGTATACGTTCCCGGCTGCCCGGTGCGCCCCGAAGCTCTTTTTCAAGGCCTGCTGGAATTGAAGAAAAAGGTGGAGCAACAGAAATAACAACGGCCACCGTATGTGATCTGTTTTTCCCGCCGACAAAGCAGGAGCAGGAAATGAAAAAACGGAACTCGATGGGAAAATAGTAAACCGGGGTTCGGATGAAAAAGGCGCAGCCGCCGACAGGGGAAAATGTTTCAGGCGTTACAGATGCCAAGCAAGGAGATGACAAGCGTGGGTGAGACTGAACTGGACATGATGGTACAGGAACTGCGGGACAAATGGGGAGAGAAGCTGACAATATCGGCGGATCGGTTTTTTACGTTCCTGCAGGTGGCGCCGGAGGAACTGACAGCCCTGGCCGGGACATTACGAAACGAATACGGATTCAATCATCTGGCGAATCTGGCTTCCGTTGATTATATGGACAGCTTCGAAATCGTCTATCATCTGTATTCGATCCCCGACAACCGCAAGATCGTAGTTAAAGTGCGCGTCCCCCGGGAGAAACCGGAGGTCGATTCAGTGTTTCCCATCTGGCCTGCCGCCGACTGGCAGGAAAGAGAGATATACGATCTAATGGGGATCACCTTTAAAGGACATCCTAATCTGGTGCGCATCTTGATGCCGGATGATTATACCGAGCATCCGCTGCGCAAGGATTTCAAGCTGGAGGGACGGTAGAGGATGCTGCAAACCGATCAATACAACATAAACATAGGTCCGATTCATCCCAGCACTCACGGGGGACTTCACGTGGAAGCGGTGATGGACGGAGAAATGGTGCTGGACGCCATCGTGCATATGGGCTACGTCCATCGGTCGATAGAAAAAATCGCGGAAAGCCGTACCTTTGCCCAATTTATTCCTTACGCTTCCCGCTTGGATTATTTGGCCAGCAATCTGCCGACGCTGGGTTATGTGCAGACGGTAGAGAAAATGATGGACATTGAAGTGCCGGAACGAGCGGAATATATTCGCATCATAATGGGCGAATTTTCAAGAATCGCTTCCCACATTTTGTTCGTTGGCAGTTTGGCCATCGATCTGGGGGCCACCACCGGATTTACTTATTGCATGCGGGATCGTGAAAAGATACTGGACTTATTTGAAATGACCAGCGGCCAGCGAATGATCGCGGCTTATATGCGCTTCGGAGGATTGGCCGAAGATCTGCCCGAAGAATTCATCCCCGCGGCGCGAAAATTTCTGGCCGGGATCCCGCCTATGCTGGACGAATATAATGGGCTGCTGACGGGCAACGAGATCCTGCAGGCCCGGTTGAAAAACGTAGGTATCTTGACGGCGGAGGACGCCGTCAGTTACGGAATTACCGGCCCGAATTTGCGGGCCAGCGGCGTATGTTACGATTTGCGTAAGGCTGAGCCTTACGGGATTTATGACCGCTTTGATTTTAAGGTGCCGGTAGGTTCCGTCGGCGATAACTTTGATCGCTTTATCGTGCGCCTGGAAGAAATCGAACAAAGCGGCAAGATCATAGAGCAGGCCCTGGATCAGTTGCCGGAAGGAGAAATTCGAGGCAAGGCGCCGCGGATGCTTAAACCGGAAAAAGGGCTGGAAGTATACCACCGGATCGAGTCTTCCAAAGGGGAATTGGGCTATTATCTGGTGGCGGATGGCGGAGAGAAACCTTACCGTCTGCATGTGCGCGCTCCGTCTTTTATTAACTTGATGGTACTGCCCATGATCTCCCGAGGGGGAAAACTGCAAGACGTGATAGCAAACATTGCCGCACTGGATCCGGTGCTGGGCGAAGCAGACCGATAGGCGGAGGAGCGATTGATATGGAGCACTGGTTTACAAATATTGCCCATGCCCTGGTGACCTGGCTGACCGGCTTGGGATTGTCGCCATGGTGGGCTGATCTGATCTTATTGGTGGTACAGTGGATTGCGATTATTGGTATCGTGGTTTTGAACATCACTATTTTGATATGGCTGGAGCGCAAAGTATCCGGTTTCATCCAGCAACGTCTCGGCCCGAACCGCCTGGGACCGTACGGGGTTCTGCAGACGATTGCCGATGCTATCAAACTTTTAACCAAGGAAGATATTGTTCCGTCTCAGGCCGACCGGCTGATATTCAAAACCGCGCCTATGGTTTTCATTATTATTTCCGTCATGCTGTATGTGGTGATTCCCATGGGAGAGAACATGGCAATCGTGGATTTAAATATCGGCTTGTTCTATTTTATTTCCATTGGTTCTTTGAGCACCATTGCTCTGCTGATGGCTGGATGGGGTTCAAATAACAAATGGTCCCTGCTGGGAGGAATGCGTTCCGTAGCCCAGATGATATCCTATGAGATTCCCCTGGCATTTTCCTTGCTGGGGGTGGTTATGATCACGGGTTCATTAAGATTGTCCGACATTGTCAACGCCCAGGGCAGCGTATGGTTTATTCTGCTGCAGCCCATCGCTTTTATCACCTATTTTATTTCTGCGACGGCGGAGCTGAATCGCGGACCTTTCGATATGCCGGAGGCGGAACAGGAATTAACCGCCGGGGCGTATACCGAATATACCGGTATGCGCTGGGCTTTGTTCTTCCTGGCGGAATACACCAACCTGGTGGCGGTTTCAGTGCTGATGGCCACGGTGTTTTTCGGCGGCTGGCAAGGACCGTGGCTCCCCTCTTGGCTATGGATCATTATTAAGACCTATATTATATTGAATGTATTTTTCCTGTTAAAGTGGACATTCCCGCGGATCCGCATGGATCATCTCATGTCTTTCAGTTGGAAGTTCCTTATTCCGGTGAGTTTGGCCAATATTCTGCTTACCGGCGTCGGCATAGAATTCTTTAAATGGATGGGATGGTGATTAAATGTACGGAACAGGTTTATTAAAAGGACTGGGGATCACCCTGAAACATACCTTTGAAAGAGAGATTACCCAGCAATACCCGGAACAAATGCCGGTACTGCCCCAACGTTTCCGGGGAAGTCTGCAGTTTAAATTTGAGGATTGCATCGCCTGCGAGATGTGCACTAAGGCCTGCCCCAATCATGTGCTGAGCCTGGAATCTTATCGGGATGAGGTGACCAATAAAAAGAAGCTTTTATCCTATACCATTGATTTTCAATATTGCATGTACTGCAATTTTTGCGTAGAAACCTGCCCCAAACATTGTCTGTCTTTTGATCATAATTTTGAACTGGCGGCCTACAGCCGGGATGCAATTAAAAAAGTATATCAGCGTCCCCAGGAGATGGATGCCGAACCCCCGGCTGAGATTGGCGTCGGCGGCGAACAGGAAGTCGCCGCGGCGGCCCAGCAGCAGCGGCAAATCACTGCCATGATCGGCGCGCTGCAGAAGAACGGGCCCAAGGTGCTGAATAAATTCCTGGAAAACGAGCAAGAGGCCGCAACCCTGGCCAAGATACTGGCCGAGGATGAAAAGAAGCTGGAACGGATGGCAGCGTTGATGGTAGGCGACAAGGAAAAAGCCAAAACCGTTGCCGAAGCTTTGGTCAAGCGTGAAAAAACCAAGGGGGATAAAAAGAAGGAAGGGGATGGAGTGGCGTGAGCCTGAATGATATAGTCTTTATCGTTCTGGCCGGCATTACACTGGCGGCAGCGCTGGGAGTGGTTTTGACCAGGAATATTATTCATTCGGCGTTGTTTCTGGTGCTGACCTTCCTGGGGGTGGCCGGGATTTATTTTCAGATGGATGCCGGATTCCTCGGCTTGGTACAGATTATGGTCTATGCCGGCGCCATTTCGGTTTTGATGATTTTCGCCATTATGCTGGTTATGCAGGCCGATGTCAGCAAAACCAATTTGTTTAATCGCAGCGTACCCACCATCATGGCCGGCAGTTATACCGGCGCATTGCTGACGGCGGCATTGATCGGCGCGATTTGGTTTACCAAATGGCCGCTGTCGCGGGTACCGTCCCGGGATCAGGGAGTGGAAAATTTGGCCGGGCTGCTGCTGGGCCAATATGTAATACCTTTTGAAGTGGCGGCCATATTGCTGCTGGTGGCGGTATTTGGAGCCATTATCCTGGCAAAGGGGGAAGAGGTGCAATGATCGGACTGTCACACTATTTGATTTTTGCAGCGCTTTTATTCGGCATCGGCTTGTTCGGAGTGCTTTCAAAACGCAACGCCATTGCGGTGTTGATGTCGGTGGAGCTGATGCTGAACGCGGTAAATATCAACTTTGTCGCCGCGGAGAAATATGTTACTCCGAATACGGGGTTGGGTCAAATATATGCCTTGTTTATAATTGCGGTAGCGGCAGCGGAAGTTGCGGTTGGCCTGGCATTGGTTATTTCCATTTATCGGCAGAAAAAATCGGTCAATTTGAACGATTTTAATTTATTGAAATGGTGAGGAAGCAATGATGATTTTACAAAACATTTTGCACAACGCCTGGCTGATTCCTTTTTTGCCGTTTCTGGCTTTTGCCTTAATCGGGCTGTTGCTGCACCGCTGGCCGAAACTGTCGGCCGCTTTTTCCATAGCCATGATTGCTATATCCTTCGCGCTGTCTGCAATGACGGCTATAGTCGTGTTCGGCAATCCCCAGGGCCAGGTTTACGAAGCGGCGGTACGCTGGCTGTCCATGCCGGGACTTAAGGTGGACATGGGCTTGCTGATCGATCCGCTGGCCGCGGTGATGCTGCTGGTGGTAACGCTGGTAGCGCTGCTGGTGCAGATCTATTCCCTGGGTTATATGCATGGCGATCCCGGATTTGCCAGTTATTACGCCTATCAGAGCATGTTTGCCGGGTCCATGCTGGGACTGGTGGTTGCCAATAATTTCGGACAGATTTTTGTGTTCTGGGAATTGGTGGGCATCTGTTCCTATCTGTTGATTGGGTTCTGGTTCGGGCGCAACTCCGCCAAGGAAGCGGCGAAAAAGGCTTTTATAACCAACCGGGTCGGTGATTTCGGTTTCCTGCTGGGTATTTTATTTTTGCAGGTCGTTTTCGGTACCTTAAACTTCAACGGATTGGCGTCGGCAGTGGCGGGCTATACCAATCAGGCAGTGCTGGTGGCCATTTCTATTCTGCTGTTCTTCGGGCCGGTGGGCAAGTCCGCCCAGTTTCCGCTGCATGTCTGGTTGCCGGACGCCATGGAAGGTCCTACGCCGGTTTCCGCTCTGATTCATGCCGCTACAATGGTAGCCGCCGGTGTTTATTTGATTGCCCGGGCGATGTTTATCTTCAACACCTCCGCCGTCACCATGACGGTTATTGCAGTTATCGGCGGATTCACCGCCCTGTTCGCGGCCAGCATCGCGCTGGTGCAAAACGATATAAAACGGATTCTGGCTTACTCCACCCTCTCCCAGTTGGGCTATATGATTATGGCTATGGGTATCGGGGCCATGACGGCGGGAATGTTCCACTTGATGACCCATGCTTTTTTCAAGAGCTTGCTGTTCCTGGGAGCCGGTTCGGTGATTCATGCCCTGCATGATGAACAGGACATTTGGAAGATGGGCAATCTACATAAAAAAATGCCCTTTACTACCTGGACTTTCGTCATCGGCGCGTTGGCTCTATGCGGGATTCCGCCCCTGTCAGGTTTCTGGAGCAAGGACGAGATTTTGTTGAGCGCACTGGCCGGCGGTCACACCGTACTGTATGTGCTGGGATCGCTGGTGGCATTTATGACGGCATTTTACATGTTCAGATTGATTTTCGTAGCCTTTTTCGGCAAGAACACGGAGGGCGAACATGCCCATGAATCTTCCGCGGTCATGACGGCGCCGCTGATTATTCTGGCGATTATTTCGGTGTTCGCCGGCTTTGTCGGTTCTCCGCTGATGAATAATGTTTTTGCCCACTATATTACTTATCCGGGGGCGGTACACCACGCAGCCAGTCTCACGGTTATGACGATTTCGTCAGTGATTGCCCTGGCCGGTATTGGTCTGGCCTGGCTGATGTATCAAAAACGGGTGATTGACCCTGAGGCCATAAAGGCCCGTTGTGGAGGTTTATATGATTTGCTCATCCACAAATATTATATAGATGAAATCTATGCCTGGCTTATCCGGCATTGCATCGATGGTTCCGCCAAAGCGTTGGAATGGTTCGATCTGCATGTGATTAACGGATTGATCAACGGAATTGCTGCGGTTACCGGACGTTGCGGCTATACCTTGGGCCTTACGGAAAACGGGCAGGTACAGACCTATGCGCTGTATATGTTCGCCGGCGTGGTGGTATTGCTGGTCTCGGCATTATGTGCCGTATTTTCAGCTTTGGCTTAAGGAGGAGAAGATATGGATCATTTGCCGTTATTGTCTATCATCCTGTTTACGCCCATTATCGGCGCCATTTTCATTATGGCCATGCCGAAGGATCAGGATAGGGCTATTAAGTATATTGCCGCAGTAAGTACCTTTATCAGTCTGGCTCTGTCGCTGCTGGTATTCATTACTTATGACCGGTCCGCCGGGGGAATGCAGTTCATAGAAAAAATCCCCTGGATCTCCGATTTAGGTGTTTCCTATGCGCTGGGGGTGGACGGAATCAGCATGCCCCTGCTGCTGCTCACCAATTTAATCGGTTTTTCAGCGGTTTATGCTTCCTGGAGAGTCAAAAAACAGGCCAAAGAATTCTTTGCCCTGTTGCTGATTTTGATTACCGGAGTCATGGGCACCTTTGTGGCCACCGACTTGTTTATTTTCTTCATGTTTTATGAAGTGGTAGTCATCCCTATTTACCTGCTGGTCATCATGTGGGGATCCACCAAAAGAGTTACTAAAGAGTATGCCGGTATGAAACTGACGATTTATCTATTGATCGGAAGCGCGTTCCTGCTGGTAGGTTTGATTACGTTGTTTATCACGGCCAAAGGATCGTTAGGTTTCCCCACCATGGATATCGCTACCCTGGCCACGGTTCATTATCCGGTGGGTTTCCAGATTTTCGTATATGCCTTGATGGCTTTTGGTTTCGGTACGTTGCTGTCGATGTTCCCATTTCATGCCTGGTCTCCGGACGGATACGCGGGGGCGCCTACGGCGGTAAGTATGATCCATGCCGGCGTTTTAAAGAAAATCGGAGGCTACGGCCTGATCCGCATCGGTCTTTTCATATTGCCGGCGGGGGCTAAATTTATTGCCCCGATCATTGCCATACTGGCCCTGGGCAACGTAGTATATGCCGCCTTTATTTGTCTCAGCCAACGGGATTTGAAATACATCGTGGGCTATTCCAGCGTAAGCCATATGGGCTATGTGCTGATCGGTATCGCAGCTCTTAACGTAATCAGTCTGAACGGTGCGATTATGATGATGTTTGCCCACGGGGTGATGGCGGCCCTGTTCTTCTCCATGATCGGCAATCTATATGAAAAGAGCCACACGCGCAATGTGGACGATTTCGGCGGATTGGCCCACCAAATGCCGCGGCTGGCGGTAGGATTTATGCTGGCTGGACTGGCTTCGCTGGGATTGCCGGGAACGGTGAATTTTATCGGTGAGTTTACGATTTTCGTCGGCGCTTTCAGCATTTATCGAGTAGTGTCCATCATTGCCATCACTGGCATCATACTGACGGCGGTATATATTCTGCGTACCATGGCGGATCTGCTGTACGGGCCCCGCAAAGAGCAATGGGATCACCTGGAGGATCTTAAAGGTCCGGAAATGGTGCCTTTGATCGTATTAGGAACGGCCATCCTGGTCGGGGGAATATTCCCCATGACGGTCATGGATTTGATTTCCAGCGGTGTTACCGGGTTGATCGCTCAACTGGGAACGATTCAGATAGGAGGGATTTTCTAATGGATTACAGTTTGCTTTTGACAGAAATCCTGACTGCTGCAATCGGAATGCTGGTGCTGATCGTCGGACTGGTGCTGCCGGAGCGAGGGCAAAAGGTAGTCGGCCAATTGGCGATACTGTCCTTGATCCTGGTAATGTTCCAGGCGATCATCAGATTCAACGGACAACAGTCCTTTTTCGGCGGGGTCTATCTGGCCGATAGCTATGGCAGTTTCTTTAAAATCTTGTTTTTAATTGCCGCGCTGCTGGTCATGTTCAGCGCCAGTGCCTATGCGGAACGCTTCCAGGAAAGGCAGAGTGAATTTTACGCTTTGTTGATTTTCGGGACCCTGGGTATGATGATAATGGCCGGCGCGGGGGATTTGATCACGGTCTATCTGGGGCTGGAATTGATGACGGTGAGTTTTTATATCCTTACCGCTTACTTGCTGCAGGATGAGCGCTCCGGCGAGGCGGGGCTTAAGTATCTGATTCTCGGATCCATATCATCGGCGGTGATGCTGTTCGGTATAAGTTTGCTCTATGCTCTCACCGGCACTGCCATTATCGGGGAGATTGCCGGAAAAATAAGCACCCAGCCCGCACTGATCGCGGCGGTGGTCATGATTTTGGCCGGTTTTGCCTTTAAAATCTCGGCAGTGCCCTTCCATATGTGGGCCCCGGATATTTACCAGGGAGCGCCTATTCCGGTAACCACTTTCCTGGCGGTGGGTTCCAAAGCGGCCGGATTTGCCGCTTTGGTGAGAATTTTCATGGTAGCTTTTCCCCAAACCAGTTTCAATTGGATGCTGATGCTGGCGATACTGGCGGCCTTGACCATCATCATCGGCAATCTGATCGCCCTGAACCAGAAAGATGTGAAACGGCTGCTGGCTTATTCCAGCATCGCCCAGGCCGGTTATATACTGGCCGGATTGGTGGCGGCCAATGAATACGGTCTCAAGGGCGTTCTGTTCTACGCTATGTTATATGTGTTTTCCAACACCGGAGCCTTTGCGGTGGCTACGGCCGTAGAGGTGGATACCGGCAGCACCGGCATCGAAGCTTTTGCGGGTCTGGGCAAGCGTTCGCCCTTGCTGGCTGCGGTCATGACGGTGTGTATGCTATCCCTGGCAGGCATTCCGCCGCTGGCAGGATTTGCCGGGAAATGGTATCTCTTCTCCGGAGCCATTCAGTCCGGTTACCTGTGGCTGGCCTTTATCGGTCTGCTGATGAGTATGATATCGGTTTATTATTATCTGAATGTAGCCAAAGTGATGTATATCGGAGAAGTTGGACAGCGTCAGGAGATGAAGGTCAACGGCGCCGCTCGGTTCGCCATGTGGGTATGTTTGCTGGGGACGATACTGATAGGTGTCTACCCTGCGCCGCTGTCCAATATCGCCCAGACCGCCATTCAACTTTTCTTTTAAGAATCTAGCACGCAAATAGGGGATGGTTTTTGACTTGCATCCCATGCAAGTCAAGAACCGTCCCCTATTGCGTGCTAGATATTCATATCAGTGCCCGTTTATAAATCGTAGTACAGTTCGAATTCCATCGGATGTGGGATTTCATTTATTTTGCGGGCTTCTTTGCGTTTATTTTCAATCCATATGTCAATCAGACGTTGGGGGAAAACTCCTCCCGCCAGCAGAAAATCGTGGTCTTTTTCCAAAGCATTCAGCGCTTCATCCAGGGATTGGGGCAGTGATTTGATTTTGGCCTGTTCCTCCTTGGGCAGATTATAGAGATTGACATCGTAAGGTCCGAAGCCCTCGGCAGTAGGATCGATTTTATTTATGATCCCGTCCAGGCCGGCCATCAGTATGGCGGAAAAAGCCAGGTAAGGGTTGCAGGTGGCGTCGGAAGAACGGAACTCAAAACGTTTCTGATAAGGGCTTTTGGCATAGGCCGGTACTCTTATTACCGCACTGCGGTTGGCGGTGGCAAAACAAAGATTGACCGGCGCTTCGTAACCGGGTACCAGCCGTTTGTAGGAATTGGTACTGGGGTTGGTGAAGGCCAGCACGGCGGGAGCATGCTTTAATAATCCGCCGATAAAGTACAGGGCGGTGGCGCTTAGCTGGGAATAACCGTTTTCATCGTAAAACAGGGGTTCGCCGTCCTTAAATAAATGCATATGTACATGGAGCCCGTTGCCCGCTTCGTCATAAAGAGGTTTAGGCATAAAGGTGGCAGTTTTGCCTTCGTGGAAGGCCAGATTTTTGATCAAATACTTGGCCAGCATGGTCTTGTCCGCCATTTCCCTCATACCGGCAAATTCCACTTCTATTTCAATCTGTCCGGGTCCTCCCACTTCATGGTGGTGATATTTGACCGGGATATAGTTTTCTTCCATCAGCACGCACATGCGTGACCTTAGATCGTACAGGATATCCTGCGGCGGGGCGATGTGATAGCCGCCTTTGTGGGGTATCTTGTAGCCCTGGTTTTGGAATTCATTATCGCCGCTATTCCATATGGCTTGCTCGGCGTCGATTATAAAACCGGTGTGATTTGGACTGCATTCATAACAAACATGATCGAAGACATGGAATTCAAATTCCGGCCCTATTCTCATTTCATCGGCAATACCGGTGGATTTCATATATTCTTCAGCTTTGTAAGCGATGGAACGGGGATCTTGTTCGAAGCGGCGGTTTTCCGGATGGGTAATGACGAATACGTCGCCAATCATGCTGAGGGTGGGAACGTCGGTAAAAGGTTCATGTACGGCGGTGCTGACATCAGGAATAAATACCATATCGCTGTTTTCGACCGGTGCGAATCCGTAATTGGATCCATCAAAACCGATGCCGTAGACCAAGGTATCTGGTTTGAACCGGGCAGTGGGAACACTCAGATGACGCCATCTTCCTAGAAGGTCGATCATTTTGAAATCGATCATCTGAATGGAATTCTCTGCGCAGTAATCCATTACTTCGTTGTAAGTGGTAAACACACGCATTTCCTCCTCGTTTATTAGATTTACGGTGCAAATTATAACAGAGCCGGTCTACATAAGTAAAGAATATAATATACAGAATAATGTATCT
>DATMYB010000619.1:0-2060 GCA_035561215.1 Syntrophomonas sp.
ATGTAACGGAGCAACCAACCGGAATGTAATTGTAACATTGACTACTGGAGGCATAGGTGGTGATTGGTTCGATTTTTATCGGCGGCGTTCATGAGATGGGCCCGCTGGTGGTGTCAATCCGGCACAAGGGGAAATCGGTCAGCGAGATGGAATACTTTTGGCACAACCAATTGCTGGCGGCCTTGGTATGCATCAATAAAAGCGTAAGGGTGATTAGATGAGTGATATAGTCGATCTGCTTATTAATCTGATCAAAAATATGTCGGTTGTAATCGTGCTGGCCTATGTATTAACCAGAACCAAAACCTACTCTGCTATGATGAAAAAACAAGCCATGAGCCCGTGGCAGCAGATAGTATTGGTGATTATATTCGGAATATTTTCCATCTACGGCACTTTGAGCGGCATCAATATTATGGGGGCTATAGCCAATATACGCGACCTGGGACCGGCGGTGGCCGGACTGATCGGCGGTCCTTTAGTAGGGCTGGGAGCCGGTTTGATCGGAGGCATTCATCGTTATACCGTAGGAGGCTTGACCGCTGTCCCCTGCTCTATTTCAACTGTGATAGCGGGCATAGTCGGAGGTTTGATCTATCGCTACCGAAAAGATGAATTTATAGACATCAAGACTGCTGTTATATTTATGGCTTTGATTGAAATGTTTCATATGGGGTTAAGTCTGGCAATAGTGAAGCCCTTCGACCAAATTTATGCCATCATCAAAGATGTCAGTCTGCCGATGATCTGTACCAATGCTTTAGGGATGGGGATCTTTGCATTTATTAATAATAATCTGGTGACGGAGAGGGAAATTCTGCGGCAAAAAGAACTGATCGAAGGCGAGCTTACCGTGGCCCGGCAGATCCAGATGAGCATCATTCCCAAAATTTTTCCCGCGTTTCCCGGTCGCCCGGAGTTTGATATTTATGGCTTGCTGGAACCGGCCAAAGAGGTAGGTGGGGATCTGTATGATTATTTTCTCCTGGATAATGACCACCTTTGTTTTACCATCGGAGACGTTTCCGGCAAAGGAGTGCCGGCCTCACTTTTTATGGCGGTTACCAAAACGCTGATCAAGGCTAAAGCAGATATCGCTATGGGGCCTGAGGAGATACTATATGCGGTCAATAGCGAACTAAGCACGGATAACGATTCATCCATGTTTGTAACTGAATTCCTGGGGATTTTGACTATATCCAGCGGTGAAATTTTATACAGCAACGGGGGCCATAATCCGCCTTATATACTTCGCCAAAATGGAGTCCTGCAGAAACTGCCGGTGATGGCCGGAATGGCGCTGGGGGCAATGGAGAATATGCCTTATACCTGTGCCAGTCTTAAACTGAACCAAGGAGACAGTCTGATTATGTATACGGATGGAGTTACTGAGGCAATGAATGGGGCGGGAGACCTTTTCAACGAAGCCAGATTGGAGCAGATCCTTACAAGACTTACCGGCCAAACTGTCCGGGAAGAGGCAGTTGCTATTCTCAATGCCACTCGCGAATTTGCGGACGGGGCCATGCAATCGGACGATATTACCATTGTGGCGCTGCAGTATTTGCAGGCATAAATGGCGAAATACCGTCATGATTGCAGATAGCCCAAGTAATCTTGATTAAAAGACAAGACCATTCAGCCAGTCCTTCAGGTAATGTTCCTATTCGATCGTCATGATGCTGGAAAAGCCGGTGAGCTCAAATATTTCTTTAACTGTCGGAATCGCTCCGATAATTTTCATGGAAGTACCTAATGAATTAATTTTTTTCTGGGCGGATAGGAACACCCGCAACCCGGCGCTGCTTATGTACTCCAGAGCTGAAATATCAAAAAGCAGATTTACCTTGTCTGCGGCCAGAACCCGATCCAATTCACTGGCCAGATCTGCATGGGTCACGGTATCCAGCCTTCCGGACAAGGCAATGGTCACCGTATCACCGGTTTGTGTTTTATTAATTTTCACGCTACGTCCTCCCCAACTTGATTTGCCGAACCAACAATTCCATATTGTAATCATACCTCATTAGAAAAATGAAGGATATACTATGTTTTAGGGC